>NZ_RCVI01000433.1:0-8644 GCF_003667455.1 Micromonospora sp. CV4
GGTCGGACGCGCCCCGGCAGCGGCCGGTCGGCGGTGGCGCCGCGGCGCTGCTCGGCGGCGGCCAGGGGTCGGCCTTCGACGACGACTCGGACGCGCCCAAGGAGGTGCCGGCCGTGCCGTCGCTGGCGGTGCTGCGGCCCCGCCGGACGGGCGCCGCGGCTGCTGCCGGCGGCGAGTCCACCGATGCCAACGGCAAGCCGCGCAAGCGGCTGCCGAGCTGGGACGACGTGCTCTTCGGCAGTGGTCCCGCCGCGCGCGAGTCCTCCTGACGCTTCGCGTTGGCGGGTGGCGGTTCGCCACCCGTCAGCGCGAGGCACCGCTCCCCCTGGGCCTGGCCGGCTGCCAGCCTGGTCAGAGGGGCCAGGCGGCCAGACGGTCGTAGCGCGGCCGGGGGCCGACGTGGCTGCGCACCAGCAGCAGTTCGGTCGCCGCCCACGGTGGCCCCTGGTAGTCGTCCAGGGCGGCCCGGTCGGCGTCGATGTCGGCCGGGGCCACCCGGTCGCCGGGTCGAGCCACGGTCAGGTGCGGGCGGAACGGCTTGTCGTCGTGCGGCAGCCGGGCGTGCCGCAGCCGCGAGCGGATCAGTCGCGCCAGCACGTGTAACGCCTCGACGTCGCCTCGGAGATCCACCCAGAGCACGGTGAACCGGCCCTGGCCGAACCGGCCGCCCCCGCCGAGACTCAGCCGGGGCGAGGCGTCCCGCCCGTCGCGGAACCACTCGGCGGCCAGCCCGAGCGCGCTCTCCACCTCGACCAGCCGGGCCGCCTCGACGTCACCGAGGAAGGCCATGGTGAGGTGCAGGTGGGCCGGGTCGGCGAGCCGGACGTTGGTGCCGGCGGCCGCCGCCGCTCCGATCCGCAGGCGAGCGACGTGCGCGCCGAGGTGGGTGACCGCTTCGACGGGCGGGTAGACCGCCACGAAGAGCCGCAACCGTCGACCGTTTCAGCGGTGCCGCTGGCGGTGCCCGGCTCGGGCCGCCGGCAGAGTCAGCCCGGCGGCGTGCAGCACGCCTTCCACCCGGACCCGCTCGATCTCCTGGTCCACGCCACTCAACTCGGCGAGGTGTTCGGTGACGCCGAGGGCGCGGCAGGCCAGTCGGAGCCGATCGTCGTAGGCCTGGACCACCGCCCCGTGCCAGACCATCGACCGGCCGGTGCCGCCGAGCCGCTGCCCGCCGAGGCGCCGCAGGTCGGCGGCGAGCTGTTCCAGGGGCCGCCGGTCGGTCCGGTCGAACTCGCTGAGGTCGATGTCCCGGGTCAGCGCGTCGGCCTCGATGGCCCGGTCGAGGCGGGCGATGGTCCGTCGTTCCCGTCGGCGTTCACGCCACTCGGACCAGCCGCAGACCACGCGATCCAGGATCTCGTCGGCGCAGAAGAGCAGGGCGAACGCCGCCGGCAGGCTGGCCACGGCGAGGAACGCCAGGGCCAGCATCAGCGCGCGTCCGACTCCCACGTATCGACGCTAAGCCCCGTCGTGCCCGCCCGCCACCGGATTGGCCGCATCCGCGCCATCCGCTCAACACGACGAGCCGGGCCGGGCTTCCGCGACAGACGTGAGGAAGGGCCCCTTGTCATGAGATCCGATGACAAGGGGCCCTTCCTGGCAGCTCAGCAGTCGGTGGAGGTCACGTAGAAGCGGGGCATCGGCAGCACCCGGAAGCGCACCCGGGCGCCGGAGCGGCGCAGCTGCCAGGTGAGCGCGATCAACGCCGCGGCCAGCGAGATCAGCCCGCCCATCCAGATGCTGGCACCGGCGCCGAAGTGTTCGGCGACCCAGCCGATCAGCGGTGCCCCGACCGGGTTGGTGCCCAGGAACACCAGGACCCACAGGGCCATCACCCGGCCCCGGAAGGCCGCGTCCACACCCAGCTGGACCCGCTGGTTGGCGGCCTGGGCGAAGAAGACCATGAAGAAGCCGGTCGGCACCAGCAGCGTCACGACCAGCCAGTACGTCGACGCGAAGCCGACCAGGGTGCCGAAGCTGGCGCAGGCGATCGCGGCACCGAGCACCAGCCACACCGACGGGCGGCTGCGCCGGCCGGTGCCGCTGAGCGCGCCACCCAGCGCGCCGACCGCCAGTGCGGTGCTGAACAGGCCGAAGGAGGCGGCACCGGTGTGGAAGACCGTCTTGGCCAGCGCGGCCAGGGTGAGCTGGAAGTTGAACAGAGACATGCCGATCACGGACATCACCGCCATCGGCAGCAGCAGGTCGGGGCGGCGCCACACGTACCGCAGCCCGTCGACCACCCGGGCGGAGGCCCGCTCGTCGCGCGGCAGCAGGGCGTCACGGTGCAGCTCGGCCGTCCGCATCCGCACCACGTTGACCAGCGGCGCGATCGAGCTGAGCGCCGTGAAGAGGAAGACCGGCCCCACGTCGAAGGCGGCGATGGCCAGGCCGGCGACGGCCGGGCCGACGATCCGGGCGGAGTTGAACACGGCGGCGTTCAGCGACAGCGCGTTGGGCAGCAGTGACGTGCCGACCAGCTCGGAGACGAACGCCTGGCGGACCGGGGTCTCCACGGCGTTGGCCGTGCCGAGCAGCGCGGCGAAGGCGAAGACGTGCCAGAGCTGCACGAGGTCGGTGAGGACCAGCAGGGACATGCCGAGCGCCAGCACGGTCCAGAAGGCGTTCGCGGCGAAGAGCAGCACCCGCTTGTCGTACCGGTCGGCGAGCCGGCCGGAGAGCAGCGTCAGCAGCAGCACCGGGGTGAACTGGAGCGCGGTGACCACGCCGAGCGCGGTGGCCGAGTTGTCGGAGAGCTCGAGGACGAGCCAGTCCTGGGCGATGAACATCATCCAGACGCCGATCAGCTTGATCAGCTGGCCGGATGCGAAGAGCCGGTAGTTGCGAACCTGCAGGGACTGGAACATCGTGCTCAACTTGGCCTGCACTCTTGGTGCGCCTCCTCCGGGACGTACGCGTCATCGACAGGTGACGGCACGGCCCGGTGGCGCGGGCGCGGCTCAGGCGCGAGCGAGCTGCTGAAGAATCCGGGCGGCCCTCTGCAGGGTCTCCCGTTCGTCTTCGTCGAGCGCGGCCAGCCGGTGGGCCAGCCACTCATCGCGGGCCCGCTCGAACTGGTCGAGCACGGCCTGCCCTCCTTCGGTCGCCGCGAGGATGACCTGCCGGCCGTCGGTCGGATGGGGGGTCCGCTGCACGAGGCCGCGGTCCTCCAACTTCGCGACGATCTTGGTCATCGTCGGTGGCTGCACCCGCTCGATGTCGGCCAGCTCCCGGGGCGTCAGCGCGCCCGCCAGCCGCAGGCTGGTGAGCGCGGAGACCTGGGTGACCGTGAGGTCGCCGACCGGTCGGGCCTGGCGGACCCGCCGGTTGAGTCGGGTGATCGCATCACGCAACTGGGGAGCCAGCTGCGCCGGTGGCACGCGTTTCGCCGTCACCGTCCGCTCCGTCACGATAGTTAGCTTAACTAATGAGCCTGGCTAACGACATCTGATATGACCAGGCTCACGAGGACTTTCGTGCTGTTCCCGGCGGGGGAATCCGATTCGGACCCCCCGCCGGGACGTGCCTCAGAGCACCAGGGACTCGATCGGCCCGCGCAGGAAGTACAGCACGAACAGCGCGGCCACCCCGTACAGCAGCGGGTGGACCTCCCGGGCCTTACCCCTGGCCAGCTTGACCACCACGAAGGTGATCAGGCCGGCGCCGATCCCGTTGGAGATCGAGTAGGTGAACGGCATCAGCACGATCGTGAGGAACGCCGGAATGGCGATCTCGTAGTCGGACCAGTCGATCGTCCGTACCGCGGTCATCATCAGGAAGCCGACCACCACCAGGGCCGTCGAGGCGGCCTCGAACGGCACGACCACCACCAGCGGCGCCAGGAACATCGCCAGCAGGAAGAGCACGCCGGTGACCAGGTTGGCCGCCCCGGTCCGGGCGCCCTCCGCGACACCGGCGGCGCTCTCGATGTACGACGTGTTGCTGGAGGTGCTGGCCGCGCCGCCGGCCGCGGCGGCGATCGAGTCGACGAGCAGGATCTCCTTGGCCTTCGGCGGGGTGCCCTTCTCGTCGAGCAGGCCGCCCTCCTGGCCCACGGCCACCATCGTCCCCATGGTGTCGAAGAAGTCCGTGATCAGCAGGGTGAAGACGAACATCAGCACGACCACCCAGCCGGCCCGGCCCCACGAGTCGAGCACGTTGAACTTGCCGAGCAGCGACAGGTCCGGCAGGTCCACCACCGTCTTCGGCAGCTCCGGCACGTTCAGCGACCAGCCCTTGGGGTTGGGCTTGCCGTCGACGAACGAGGGGCCGATGTTGCCGATCGCCTCCACGATCACCGCCAGCACGGTCGAGGCGAGGATGCCGATCAGGATCGCGCCCTTCACCCGGCGGACCACCAGCACCAGGGTGAGCAGCAGACCCACCACGAAGACCAGCATCGGCCAGCTCACCAGCTTGCCGCCGATGCCCAGGCCGACCGGGACCGTCGTGTTGGCGGCGTCCGGGATCCGCCGGACGAAACCGGCGTCCACCAGACCGATGATGGTCAGGAAGAGGCCGATGCCCACCCCGATCGCGGTCTTCATCTGGGTGGGCACCGAGCGGAACACCGCGGTCCGCAGGCCGGTCAGCACCAGCACCGCGATGATCACACCTTCGATCACCACCAGGCCCATCGCGTCGGCCCAGGTCATCTCCGGCGCGATCTCGTACGCCACCAGCGCGTTGACGCCCAGACCGGCGGCGAGCGCCAGCGGGAACCGGCCCACCACACCCATCAGGATCGTCATCAGGCCGGCGACCAATGCGGTCGCGGCGGCCAGCGCGGGGATCGGAAGGGTCTTGCCGTCGCCGTCGACGGCGCCGCCCAGGATCAGCGGGTTGAGCACCACAATGTACGCCATCGTGAAGAAGGTCGCCAGGCCACCACGTACCTCGCGGCTCAGCGTCGAGCCACGGGCGGAAATCTCGAAGAACCGGTCGAAGCCGTTACGTGGATGAGCGGGGTCGGGTGGTGTGCCGTTCTCGGGCGGCGTTACTGCCATCAGGTCCTCGCAGGTGATCTTCCGGTTGACGCGCGCATCGTCCCAGATCACCGGCGGGCAGGGGAAGTCGATCGCGTACGCTTGCCCGATGCCGAACGAGCAGCCTCCGCGGCCCGCGCCGCTGGACCCGCCGATGGTGCCGTTCGCCGTCGCCGGGCTGATCGGGTGGGCAGTGGCCGGGCTGGTCCTGTTGATCTTCTTCCGGGGCTGGCTGACCGAGCACGATCACGAGAACTGGCTCTGGACCTGCGTGGCCGGATTCCTGTGGGGCTTCCCCGGGCTGGCCGTGATGATGCGGCACGACGCCAACCGACGCCGCCGCCGCGCGAGCTGACCCTGCCAGGCGCGCCGGCCCAGCTCGGCGCGGACCGTCAGGGGTGCCCGTACGGCTCCGCCGGCTCGGCGGCCTCCACCGAACCCGGGGCGCGGCTGACCGACATGGCCTCCACCGCGCTGTCGTCGTAGACGGTGGGCAGCTCCTCCACCGCGGTCTCGGCCGCCTCGATGAGCGTCTCGGAGTGGGCGCCGCAGCCGTGGTCGGCGCTCACCACCCGGCCGTCGTCGGGAGCGTAGAAGTTGCCGCACGCGCCGAAGGCCAGCCGCATCGCGCCGGCCAGCGGCAGGTAGAAGCCGCAGGTGCCGCAACGAGCGGCGGCCGGGGCGGCGGCGGAGATCGCCGCGGCCGGGCCGTGGTCGCCGTCGTACCACCGCTGCGCCGCGTCGGCGCGACCCTCCCGGGAGAGCACCCGGGCCCGACCGAGGCCCAGCTCCCAGGCCGTCTCCTCGACCGCCGGGTCGTCGGAGAGCAGGTAGGCCGGGGCCAGCCGCTCATCGTCCGGCGCGGTCGGCAGCAGGTCACCGGGACCCAGGTCACCGGGCTTGAGCCGCTCCTGCCAGGGCAGCCAGCCCGGCGCGAGCAGCGCGTCGGGGCCGGGCAGCAGCACCGTCTCGCAGATGGTCACCGTGCGGCTGCGCGGCACCCGGGTGACGGTGACCGCCCAACGCCAGCCGTTGTAGCCGGCGAGCCGGCATTCAAAGTAGTGGGTGACCAGCCGGTCGCCCTCGGCAACGACCTGCAGGTGGTCGCCGACGTCATCGGCGTCCACCTCGGTGATGCCGGCGCGGGCCACCTCGACGGCAGCGGCGCAGACCTGGTCGAGACGGGCTGCGCGGGTGGATGCGGGCCTGGTCACCTCACCATTGTTCCCCATGCGCCGGACAGGGGTGACAGGGACTCCCGGGGAACCTTTCGCCGCAGTGCTGCGGCGTACCTGGAGCAGATGGGCGAGGATGGTGCACATGCCGTCGTACTCCCGCTCCGGGCGATCCGTCCTCGGTCGCACCGTCGGCACCGGCATCCGCAGCATTCGGCTGCTGTTGCGTGGTTCGGTGGGCAGCGGACGCTGGGTGACCCGCCGGGCCGGCCGGGCCCGGGCCAGGGGCGCCGGCGGCGAGGTCGGCATGGTCCGCCTGTTCGACCTGCACGCCGTGTCCTGCGCCGGGGACACGCTGATCGCCATCGGTCTGGCCGGGACGATCTTCTTCAACGTCCCGCTGGGCGAGGCCCGCAGCAAGGTCGCGCTCTACCTGCTGGTGACCATGGTGCCGTTCGCGATGCTCGCCCCCGTGGTGGGCCCGCTGCTGGACCACTTCCGGCACGGCCGGCGGTACGCTCTGGCCGCCACCATGCTCGGCCGGGCGTTCCTGGCCTGGTTGATCTCCGATTACATCCACGGCTTCGGGCTGTATCCGGCCGCGTTCGGGGTGCTCGCGCTGTCCCGGGCGTACGGCGTGGCCCGGTCGGCGGCGGTGCCCCGGCTCCTGCCCGAAGGGCTCGGCCTGTCTCAGGTGGGCGCGCGGGCGAGCGTCTACGGCACGGTCGCGGGCGCGCTGGTGGCTCCGATCGGGCTGGCGGCGTTCTGGTTCGGGCCGCAGTGGCCGCTGCGGGTCGCATCGGTGATCTTCCTGATCGGCATGGTGATCTCCCTACGCCTGCCACCGAAGGCGGATTCGGAGCCACCGGAACGGGTGCCACGGCCGCTGCGCGCGCTGGGCCGCCGACGGGGTGACCGCCCACTGGGGCGGGGCCGACCCGCCGGTCGGCTGGTGATCGCCACCCTGATCGGCTCGGCGACGCTGCGCGCGGTCTACGGCTTCCTGCTGCTGTTCCTCGCCTTCGCCATCAAGAAGGGCGACCTGACGACGGTGGTGTTCGGCCGGGACCTGGGCGCCGAGTGGGCGCTGGGGCTGGTCGGCGGCGCGCTGGCGGTCGGCAGCTTCCTGGCCACCGCCGTCGGCACCCGTCTGCGCATCCACCGGCCGACCGCCATCCAGTCCAGCAGCATGATCATCGTGGCCGGGGTGGCCGTGCTCACCGTCATCCGCTTCTCGCTGCCGATGGTGGCCCTGCTCTGCCTGGTCACCGCGCTGGTCAGTGGGGTGGCCAAGCTCGCCGTGGACGCCTCGATCCAGGAGCGCATTCCGGAGCGGCTGCGGGCCAGCTCCTTCGCGCACTCGGAGACCGTGCTGATGCTCGCCTTCGTGGCCGGGGGTGGGCTCGGGCTGGTCCCGTTCGGCGGTCGCACCGGCATCGCGGTCGCCGCCGGGGTGGGCGTCCTGGCCGCCGTCCGGGGTGTGGTGGTCGCCGCACGGCTGCGCGGCGAGAAACTGGCCGGCCGGCCGCTGGGTGACGACGAGCTGGTTGACGACGACGAGTCGCTGGACGAATCCGCGGACTCCGCGCCCACCTCGCCGGCGCCGAGCCAGGCCGGCTCGTCGCAGTACGACGACCCGGGGCTCGCCCCACCGGGCTACCACATCTACCGCCCCTCCTCAGCGGTCGGCGGGCCGGGTGGCGGCGCGGACGACGAGACCCGCCGGGAGTCCCCCGGACCGCTGTCGTGACCGGCCTGCTGGTGGTGACCGCGGTGCCCGCCGAGGCGGACGCGGTCTGCGCGGGGCTGACCGACGCCACCGTCACCGTGGCCCCGGTCGGGGTGGGCCCGGCCGTGGCCGGCGCCGCCACCGCCCGACTGTTGGCGCTGGCCGAGGCTGCCGGACGCCCGTACCGGGCGGTGGTCAGCGCCGGCGTGGCCGGCGGCTTCGTCGGGCGCGTCGCGGTCGGCGACACCGTGCTCGGCACGGCCAGTATCGCCGCCGATCTGGGTGCCGAGTCACCGGACGGCTTCATCCCCGTCGACGAGCTCGGCATGCCGCCAGCGCTGCTCGGCAACGGCAGCGTGCTGCCGGCCGATCCGCGGCTGCTGGCGGCGCTGCGAGACGCCCTGCCGTCCGCCACGACCGGCACGGTGCTCACCGTCAGCACGGTCACCGGCACCGCCGCCAGCACCGAGGAGCTGCGCCGGCGGCATCCGGGGGCGGTCGCCGAGGCCATGGAGGGGTACGGGGTGGCGGTCGCCGCGGCGCAGGCCGGGGTGCCCTTCGCCGAGTTGCGCACCATCTCCAACCCGGTCGGCCCCCGCGACCGGGATGCCTGGCGGCTACGCGAAGCACTCGACGCCCTGACCAAGGCGGCCCCGGCGCTGCGCTGACCCCGGCCGCAGGTCAGAACCAGGGCCGCAGAGCAACCATTCGACCCTGCCGAGGTGCACAGGTCACAGTGCGCGGGGGTGGGC
>NZ_RCVI01000190.1:0-8397 GCF_003667455.1 Micromonospora sp. CV4
GGCCGGGGTGTTGTCGGGGGCTCGGCGTTGGGCGAAGGTGGCGAAGGCCGTGAGGGACTCCGGATTGGCCAGTGCGCCCTTCGCGGCCGCCGAGTCGACCGGGGTGCCGGTGAGGATCTTCTTGACCGGGACCTCCAGCTTCTTCGACGAGAGCGTGCGGGGCACCGCACGCACCTGGTGGATCTCGTCCGGCACGTGCCGGGGGGAGAGCGCCGTACGCAGCTCGCGGCAGATCTTCGCGCGCATCGGGTCGTCCAGCTCCAGGCCCTCGGCGAGCACCACGAAGAGCAGCAGCTCGCCCGCGCCGCCCTCGTCGTCCTCCAAGTGCACGACGACCGAGTCGACCACCTCGTCCAGCCCCTCGACCACCGAGTAGAACTCGGCGGTGCCCAGCCGCACCCCGCCCCGGTTGAGGGTGGCGTCGGAGCGTCCGGTGATCACACAGCCGCCCCGTTCGTTGATGGTGATCCAGTCGCCGTGCCGCCAGACACCCGGGTAGACGTCGAAGTAGGCCTCTCGGTAGCGCGTGCCGTCCGGGTCGTTCCAGAAGCCCACCGGCATGCTCGGCATCGGCTCGGTGATCACCAGCTCACCCAGCTCGCCGATCACCGGGGTGCCGTCGGCCGAGCGGGCCTCCACCTTGGCGCCCAACGCCCGGCAGGCGATCTCGCCGGCGTACACCGGCAGCAGCGGCACCCCGCCGACGAAACCGGTGCACACGTCCGTGCCGCCGGACAGGGACTGGAGTTGGAGGTCGTCGCCGACGGTCTCGTACACCCAGGTGAAGCCCTCGGCGGGCAGCGGCGCCCCGGTGGAGCCGACGCCGCGCAGCGCGGACAGGTCGGCGACCTCCCGCGGCACCAGCCCGGCCTTGCGGCAGGCCAGCAGGTACGGCGCGGAGGTGCCGAAGTACGTGGTGCCGGTCTCCGCGGCCAGCCGCCACAGCCCACCCAGGTCGGGGTGACCCGGGTTGCCGTCGAAGAGCACGATGGTCGCGCCCACCGCCGGGCCGGAGACCAGGAAGTTCCACATCATCCACCCGGTGGTGGTGAACCAGAAGAACCGGTCGGCCGGGCCCAGATCGTGGTGCAGGGCGAGCATCTTCAGATGCTCCAGCAGGATGCCGCCGTGGCCGTGCACGATCGGCTTGGGCAGCCCGGTGGTGCCCGAGGAGTAGAGCACGTACAGCGGGTGGTCGAACGGCACCGGCGTGAACGCCAGTGGCTCGTCGGTGGGCGCGGCCAGCTCGGCCCAGCTCAACGCGCCGTCGGGTACGGCCGTCATCCGGTCCGAAGCGCCGCCCGACGGCGCGGAGGCCGAATCATGGCCGTCGGCGCCCGCCGGGTCGAGGTAGCCGATGCTGACGGTGTGCCGCAGCGACGGCAGGGCGGCCCGGATGGCGGCGACCTCGGCGCGGCGGTCCACCGGCTTGTCGCCGTACCGGTAGCCGTCCACGGCGACCAGCACGGTCGGCTCGATCTGCTGCCAGCGGTCGGTGACGCTGCGGGTGCCGAACTCGGGCGCGCAGGACGAGAAGATCGCGCCCAGGCTGGCGGTGGCCAGCAGCAGGACGTACGTCTCGGGAATGTTCGGGGCGTACGCCGCAACCCGGTCACCGGCGGTGACGCCGAGCCGGCGCAGTCCGGCCGCCACCCGGCGGACCTGCTCGCGCAACTCCCCGGCGGTCAGCGTGACCGGCGCCCGGGTCTGCCCGTGTGCGATCACCACCGGGTCGTCGTCGGCCCGCCCCGGCATCCGCAGCACGTTCTCGGCGTAGTTCAGCGTGGCCCCGGGGAACCAGCGGGCCCCCGGCATCCCCCGCTCGGCCAGGGTGGCGGTCGGCGGGGTGTGCGCCACCACCTCGAAGTGGTCCCAGATGGATCGCCAGAACCCGTCCAGGTCGGTGACCGACCAGCGCCACAGCGCGTCGTAGTCGGCGAAGTCCAGCCCGCGGTGCTCCCGTAGCCAGCGCAGGTAGCCGCCGATCCGGGACCGCTCGCGTACGTCCGCCGGCGGCGTCCACAGCACGTCACCCACTGCTCCACCCTCCCCTGGCCCGGCACGACACTGTGAATGGGCCGTGGCGCCATCTTGCCCTACCTCGAAGCGCCATTCTGCGCACCGGGTACGGCCACCGACGCGTGCCCACCCCACACTGCACCCCCGCCACCCATGTGGGAAGCAGGGGGAACCCCTCAGCCGGCGCGGTGCGCCTGGATGGCTCGGCGGCGGGCGAGGCGGTGCGCCCGGCGGATCTCGGCCTCCCGGTAGCGGCGCTCGTCGTCCGGCGTCTCCGGGAGCACCGGGCGGACCGTCCGCGGCGCCCCGCTCACGTCGACCCCGACGAAGACGAGGTACGCGGTGGCCACCCGGACCGGCGCGTCCTCGGCCGAGTCCCACCGTTCGGCGACCACCCGCACGCCCACCTCCATCGAGGTCTGCCCGGTCCAGTTCACCTGGGCGTGCGCGTGCACGAGGTCGCCGACCCGGACCGCCTCGGAGAAGACGATCTCGTCGATCGCCGCGGTCACCGCCGTCCCGCCGCTGTGCCGGGCGGCCGCGGCCCCCGCCACGTCGTCGACGAACTTCATCAGAACGCCGCCGTGCACGGTGCCGTACAGGTTCACGTCGACGGCGGTCATGATCTTGCTGAGGGTGACGCGGGAGTACGACGTCGGCTTGCCGGTCGGAGCGGCGGAGAGGTGCTCGGTCATGCCGGAAACGGTACGGTGCGCGGATGCGACATCTCTGGAGCTTCCTCGCCGGGCTGGTGGTGGTGCCCATCACGTGGGTGCTGGTCACACTCGGGCAGGACGGGTCGAGCCGGACGGTCGACCGCTGGGTGGAGATCGGCACCTTCAACACCGCCAACCTGATCGAGCCGGCCGTGTACCTCGGTGTCGGCGGTGTCCTGCTGGGCCTGCTCGGCACACTGCGCGTCTCGCCGCTGGGCCCACTGGTGGCCGGGCTGCTGCTGGTCACCCCGTACGTCGGGATGTTCGTGGCGCCGTTCGAGGTGCGGGACGCGATCCCGCACGGGTGGAAGGTGCTCGGCGATCCGCTGCCGCTGCGGCTTCCGGTGGAAAACGGCACCCTCTTCCTGATCGGCCTGCTGCTGCTGATGGCGGCGTTCAGCAGGCAACGGTGGCAGCAGTGGCCGCGCCCGGTGACCGAGCCGGCCACGGCACCGGCGCCGGCGGGTGGCCCCCGGAGTGACGACTTCACCCTGACCGACTGGCCGCCTCCCGAGCCCGCCGAGCGCGACACCACCCCGCCGACCCTCGGTTACCCGGCTGATCCGACGCCGACCGACCCACTGCCCCGCCGGGTGGGTGGCGAGTCGCCGTGGTCCGCGCCGCCGCGCGGCCAGCCGCGCCCCGAGGACACCACCGAGATCCGTTGACCGCGGGGCGGGCCGGGCGACCGGCCCGCCCCCAACCCGGAACCCACCGCGTGCGGTGGACGGGCGGGCGCGCTAGTGCAGTGCGACGGCCAGGTCCGGGTCGACGGCGCCGAGGTCGGCGCGCGGAACGACGAAGAGCATGACCAGCGTCGCGGCGGCCATGCCGCCCGCGATCACGATCGCCATCGGCACGCTCCCGGTGCCGAACAGGCCCACCAGGGGCGCCGACAGCGCGCCGACGCCGAACTGCACGGCGCCGAGCAGCGCGGCGGCGGTCCCGGCGGCCTCGCTGTGCCGGGTCATGGCCAGCGCCGGGGCGTTCGGCAGGGCCAGGCCCGCCGCGGCGAGGACCAGCCACAGCGACGCGAGCAGCGTGCCCAGACCGCCGAGGCCGGTCGCGGCGAACATGATCAGCAGCAGCCCGGCCGAGGTGCCGGCGATCAGGGCGCTGACCAGGATCTGCTGCGGGGTGTAGCGGCGCAGCAGCCGGACGTTGAACTGGGTGGCCGCGATCAGGCCGACCGCGCCCGCGCCGAAGGCCAGCCCGAACTGCTGCTCGTCGAGGCCGTACTGCTCCTGGAGCACGAAGGACGACCCGGAGACGTACGCGAACAGAGCGGCCATGGCCAGCCCGGCGACCAGCACCAGACCGACGAACGCCCGGTCGTTGAGCAGCCCCCGGTAGTCCCGCATGGTCGCACCCACCCCGCCGTGCCGGCGGCGCGCCACGGGAAGGGTCTCCGGCAGCCGCAACGCGGCGACGACGATGAGCAGCGCGCCCAGCACGGCCAGCGCCGCGAAGACGCCCCGCCATTCGGTCCACCGCAGCAGGCCGCTGCCCAGGGTCGGCGCGAGGATCGGGGCCAGGCCCATGACCAGCATCAGCCGGGAGAAGATCCGGGCGAACGAGGCGCCGCTGAACAGGTCGCGTACGACCGCGGTGGCGACCACAGTGGCGGCCGCCACCCCGAGCCCCTGCATGACGCGCAGCACGCCGAGCACGGCGATGCTCGGCGCGAACACGCACAGCACGGATGCCGCGACGTGCAGGGCCAGCCCGGCCAGCAGGGGCATCCGTCGCCCGACCACGTCGGAGAGCGGCCCGACCAGCAACTGGCCCAGCGCGAGGCCGAGCAGCGTGCCCGTCAGCGTCAACTGCACCGCGGTCTCGGTGGTCTGCAGGCCGGCCGTGATGGCGGGCAGCGCCGGCAGGTACATGTCGATGGTCAGCGGCCCGATCGCGATCATCGCGCCCAGCACGAGCACGAGCTGCGCCCGCTGGCGGTTCGTCATCAGATCGCCGGGCAGGACGTCCTGCTCAGAGGGGGTTTGGGGCGCGGTCTTCTCCAACAACTGCTTCATCATCTCGATTTCTCTGCGTGACTTCGGGCGTCGTTGGGCGTGCCCGACGTTGGGCAGCGAGGGGACGAGGCGAGCGGTGGGGTGACGGGTGATCGGGCTCTGTGAGTCTGTCTTCCCCCAACGTCGCAGGCCCGTATGACATGTCAGCTGTGTGGGGACTCACGCGCAGACGCCGACCGCCCCACCGCCGGAGGGGGCGGTGGGGCGGTCGGGCTCGATCGGGTCGCGGCCTAGACGGCGCCGCTGAGCAGTTGCCGCGCCATGACGATGCGCTGCACCTGGTTCGTGCCCTCGTAGATCTGGGTGATCTTGGCGTCCCGCATCATCCGCTCGACGGGGTAGTCCCGGGTGTAGCCGTAGCCCCCGAGCAGCTGCACCGCGTCGGTGGTGATCTCCATGGCGGCGTCGGACGCGAAGCACTTGGCCGCCGCGCCGAAGTAGGTCAGGTCCGCGTCGCCCCGCTCGGACTTGCCAGCCGCGGCGTAGGTGAGCTGCCGGGCCGCCTCCAGCTTCATGCCCATGTCGGCGAGCATGAACTGCACGCCCTGGAACTCGGCGACCGCCTTGCCGAACTGCCGGCGCTCGGCCACGTACCCCTTGGCGTAGTCGAGCGCGCCCTGCGCGATCCCGATGGCCTGGGCGGCGATGGTGACCCGGGTGTGGTCCAGGGTCCGCATCGCGGTGGCGAAGCCGGTGCCCTCCGCGCCGATGATGCGGTCCGCCGGGATCCGCACGTTGTCCAGGTAGACCTCGCGGGTGGGCGATCCCTTGATGCCGAGCTTCTTCTCCGGGGCGCCGAAGCTCACGCCGGCATCGGACTTCTCGACCACGAAGGCCGAAATTCCCCGGGACCGCGCGGTCGGGTCGGTGACCGCGAAGACGGTGTAGAACTCGGAGACGCCGGCGTTGGTGATCCAGCGCTTCACCCCGTTGAGCACCCAGTGATCCCCGTCACGCACCGCGCGGGTGGTCATCGAGGCGGCGTCGCTGCCCGCCTCCGGCTCGGAGAGGCAGTACGAGAACATCGCGTCGCCGGCCGCCACCGGCGTCAGATAGCGCCGCTTGAGGTCGTCGGAGCCGGACAGCAGCAGCGGCATCGTGCCGAGCTTGTTGACCGCGGGGATCAGGGACGAGGACGCGCAGGCCCGCGCCACCTCCTCGATCACGATGGCGGTGGCCAGCGCATCCGCGCCCGCGCCGCCGTACTCCTCGGGGATGTGCGGGGCGTGGAAGTCGGCCGCCCGCAGCGCGTCGTAGGACGCCTTCGGAAACTCAGCCGTCTCGTCGGCCTCGGCGGCGTGCGGAGCCACCTTCGCCGTGCAGACCTCCCGGACCGCCTCCCGGATCGCCTCGTGCTCCTCCGGCAACCGGTAGACGTCGAACGACTCCCCTGCGGCCACGTTGGCCCTCCCCTTCACCGCTATCATGCGCAGTCTGTGGCTTCCCCGGACCGCGACCGCGCAGACTGAAGGATAGCGACTGCAGTTCAGGTGAATGTTACCGGCGCGTAGGTTCAGGCTCGACGGAGCACCCACGGCGCCGAGCGATGATGAAAGACAGACAATGAGCCACCCCTCCGGTGCCCGGCCAGGCGCCGCAGCAGAATGCGACGCGACGAAGCGCCGCCAGTGCGAGCGGAGAAGACAGGCGTGACGATCCCCTATCCCACCATCCAGCCGACCCCCGCCATCGCCGCGGTGACGCCGCCCTCGGGCGCGCCCCGTCCGCGGGTGACCTTCCTGGGGACCGGTTACCTCGGTGCGACGTACGCCATCTGCTACGCCGAGCTGGGGTACGAGGTGCTCGGGTTCGACGTGGACGCTGACAAGATCGCGATGCTCAACGCCGGTCAGGTCCCGATCCACGAGCCCGGCCTGGACGAGCTGCTCAAGCGCAACCTGGCCGCCGGTCGGCTGCGGTTCAGCACCGACATCGCGGAGATCGCCGAGTTCGGCGACGTGCACTTCATCTGCGTCGGCACCCCCCAGCGGGCCGACGGCATGGGCGCCGACCTGTCGTACGTCGAGGCCTCGGTGACCAGCCTGGCGCAGCACCTGACCCGCAAGTCGCTGATCGTCGGCAAGTCCACCGTGCCGGTGGGCACCGCCGACTGGGTGGAGCAGCTCGTCGGCAAGCACACTCCCCACGACCTGGGCGTCGAGGTGGCGTGGAGCCCCGAGTTCCTCCAGGAGGGCTTCGCCGTCGACGACGTGCTGCGCCCGAACCGGATCGTGGTCGGCGTGAAGAGCGAGTGGGCCAACGGCATGCTGTACGCCGCGCACAAGGGCGTCTTCGACCTGGCCGCCACCGAGGACCGCGAGGTGCCCCTGGTGGTCACCGACTTCGCGACCGCCGAGCTGGTCAAGGTCGCCGCGAACGCCTTCCTGGCCACCAAGATCTCCTTCATCAACGCGATGGCCGAGGTCTGCGAGGCCTCCGGCGGCGACGTCACCCAGCTGGCCCGGGCCATCGGCTACGACCCGCGGATCGGCAACCGGTTCCTCCAGGCCGGCCTCGGCTTCGGCGGCGCCTGCCTGCCCAAGGACATTCGCGCCTTCCAGGCACGGGCACAGGAGCTGGGCGCCGGCGAGGCGCTGCGCTTCCTGCACGAGGTCGACCTGATCAACCTGCGCCGCCGTACCCGGGTGCTCCAGCTCGCCGCGGACCTGCTCGGCCGCCGCTCCGGGCCGGCGGGCCCGGACTTCTCCGGCACCCGGATCGCCGTGCTGGGCGCCACCTTCAAGCCCAACACCGACGACGTCCGCGACGCCCCGGCGCTCGCCGTCGCCGCACTGCTGCACAAGGCCGGCGCCGACGTGCACGTGTACGACCCGCAGGGCACCGAGAACGCTCGCCGCGCGGTACCCGAGCTGACCTACGAGACCGGCATCAACGAGGCGGTCGCCGACGCCGACCTGGTCTGCGTCCTCACCGAGTGGGCCGACTTCCGCAACGCCGACCCGGTCGCCCTCGGCGAGCTGGTGGCCGGCCGCAAGGTGGTCGACGGCCGCAACTGCCTCGACTCCGCACTGTGGACCCAGGCCGGCTGGGAGTACCGGGGCATGGGCCGCCCCTGACGGACGCCCTTCCTTCCGCCCGGAGCGCCGCTTTGCGGCGCGGAGGCGGAAGGAGGGGCGAACCCCGACCTCACCGGCCGGTCGCGGAGCACGTCTCCGTGGCCGGCCGGTGTCGTTGTTTGCCCCGGACCCGCCGACAAGTGTCGAAATCCGCGCCAGCTTTGGGCATGCTGCGACAGTGGGAGTCCACAGTGCGGGTGGAGGGGTGTCGTGGCGACCTTTCAGTGCTCCTCGTGCGGCCGGGAGATCAAGCCCGCCGTCCGCTGCCCGCACTGCGGGGCCGATCAGGCCCAGTGGGTCGAGCACCTGGCCGACATCGAGCGTTCGATCGCGGAGATGAAGGCGCGCGACGCCGCCATCGCCCGCGAGCAGCGGCAGATCGCCGCGAAGATGCAGGCCGCGCTCTTCCAGCGGGACATCCTCGCCCACGCCGGTGAGGAGCGGCTCAAGCAGGCCACCCGGCCGCGTCGGGTGCTGCGCCGCCGTCCGGGCCGCCGGCCGCCGACCGCGGACACCGGCGCCCCGCCCCGGGTGCCCCGTCAGGGCGCCGGTGTC
>NZ_RCVI01000367.1:0-8305 GCF_003667455.1 Micromonospora sp. CV4
GTCGCCGGCCGCCGCGCTCGCAGCCGCCGCGCCGGCCGCTCGCGACGCACCGTCACCCCCGTCGACCCGGTCCCGCAGCGACCAGGCGCCGATCGCGGCGGCCACGGCGCACGCGGCTGCCACGGCGATGAGCACCCGGACGCGAGGGCGGCGAGCGTTGGCGGCGGGCGGATCGGCGGCGGGCATTGGCCCAGTCTGCCGAGTGCCGCCGGCCGGGTCGAACCGATGGCCGTTACTTAACGGTCAGCTAAGACTGGCCGGTCGGGCCTCGCCGCCGTGCGGCGGCGAGGCCCGGGCGCGGGTCAGCAGGACAGGTTGGCTCCGGCCGGCACCCCCAGGATGCCGACGAACTGCTGGTACCTGGTGACGCGGCTCTGCACCTGGGCGGGGTTGCCGCCGTTGCACTCGATCGAGCCGTTGATGCTGCGGATGGTCTCGCCGAAACCGGCGCCGGTGACCATCGCGTTGTGGGCCGTCATGCTGCCCGGCCCGTTCTGGGTCATCCAGTACCAGATCCCGGTCTTCCAGGCCACCGCCGCATCGGTCTGCACCAGCCACGGGTTGGTCAGCAGGGGCAGGTTGAGGGCGATGCCAGCGGCGTTGTAGTTGAAGTTCCAGCTCAGCTGGATCGGCCCGCGACCGTAGTAGGCGGCCTGCCCCGCCGGGCATCCGTACGGCTGGCCGGGGTCGCAGTAGTGCGGGTAGTTCGCGGTGTTCTGCTCCACCACGTGCACGAGGCCGCCGGTCTCGTGGTGCACGTTCGCCAGGAAGGCGGCGGCTTCCTGGCGCTGGACGGTGGCACTGCCGCTCTTAGCGAACGCCGGGTAGGCGCTGAGGGCGGCGACGAGCCCGGAGTACGTGTAGAAGGAGTTGCGGCTCGGGAACATCTGGTTGAACTGGGCTTCGGTGACCACGAAGCCGCCGGGGTTGGTCGGTGGCGGTGTGCTGCCGCCGCCGCAGGTGTAGGGCTCCCAGTACCAGGTGCTGATGACCGGGTCGTAGCCCGGGTTGTCGTGCTCGGCGATGTAGTACAGGCCGTTGGTGTAGCGCACGATGCTGCCGGTGGCGTACCAGGTGCCGGCGACCCAGTTCGGGTGGTTGCAGCTTCCCGTGGGCGGTGGCGTGGTGCCGCCGCCGCACGCGCCGAGGTCCTGCCAGACGCCGGTGGTGCCCGGCGGCGCCTCGTTCTGGGTCCACCATTTCGCCTGGTAGTTGCGGCCGTTGTGGGAGACCTGGGCGCCTCCCGTGTAGACGGCCGACGCCTGCCAGGATGCCGAACAGGCGGCCGCCGACGCGGCGGTCGACGGGATGACCGCGACCAACCCGCCGGCGAGGGTCAGTGCCGCGAGCGCGACCAGGGTGCGCAGTCTCGTCATGTGATCACTCCTTTCTGGGATTCGCCTGGCCGAAGGTTCGACCAGGTATCGACGGGAGTGACTGTAACACTTTCTGTTCACCTTCTTTACTATTGCGGGGATCCCCGCCCGGGCAGCCCCGGGCGGACGTGTCGTGGGGTGCCGGGGCGGCCCACCCGTCCGAGCCGATGGCGGGGCCGACGGCTGACCCACCCGGCTGGGTAGCCTGAGGCCATGATCTTCATTACCGCCAAGTTCCGCGTCCTGCCCGAGCACGCCGACCGGTGGCCGCAGATCGCCGCCGAGTTCACCGAGGCGACCCGGGCCGAGCCGGGCTGCCTGTGGTTCGACTGGTCCCGCAGCCTCGACGACCCGACCGAGTACGTGCTGGTCGAGGCGTTCCGCGACGACCAGGCCGGTGCGGCCCACGTGCAGTCCGCCCATTTCCGCGCGGCCCAGGAGACCCTGCCGCCCCACCTGGCCGAGACGCCGCGCATCGTGAACGCCACCGTGCCGCAGCAGGACTGGTCGCTGCTCGGTGAGATGGCCGTCCCCGAGGGTCGCTGATCAGCACCGGGCCCCGGTCGACCGACGCATCGGCTTGGATGGGCTGATGGACGTCACCAAGGACGGGCGGCGCTGGCGGATCGGTACGGCCGGCGACGTCGCCTGGCTCGCCGGCCGCACCACGCAGGGCGTCTCGATCACCACGGCGATCCCGCCGGTCTTCGACGCCTACGCCACCTTCCATCCGCCCGATGGCGTCACGCTGGAGGCCCACGAACGCGCGGTGGTCGACGAACTCACCGCGCGGACCCCCGAGCAGCCCTGGTGGCTGGGCTATCTCGACACCGGCGCGCACGACATCGTCTTCCCGCTCGCGCCGACGGTGTCCCTCTACTGGGACTGGCGCTATCTGCTGGTCGAGGCCGGCCCCCGGCAGGCCCTGACCTGGCGCACCGGCCACATGCGCGGCGAAGGAGCACTGCCCGATCTGTTCTTTCCCGCGGACCGCTCCTGGCTCGTCTCCGCCCTCTGGGACGATGTCTGGACCGACGTCGGTGGCGATCCCGCCCTGATCACCGCGCTGCACCGCAACCCGTTGGTCAACGCCCGCCCCGTCGGACCCGACGAGGATGCCCTCCCGCCCGGTCTCACGCGCGACTGACCCCGACGGTGTCGGCACGCGGGCGGCCCGGCCGTCGCCGGCCGGGCCGCCCGATCGGGCGTACGGTCAGCCGCCGAGGCTCGCGGCCGCCGAGGCGATCGTCGAGGCGAAGTAGCTCACCTGGGTGTAGACACCCGGATAGTTGGGTCGGGCGCAGCCGTTGCCCCAACTGACGATCCCGACCTGGACCCAGGCGTTGCTGGCGTCGCGGCGGAACATCGGGCCGCCCGAGTCTCCCTGGCAGGTGTCCACGCCGCCGCTGGCGTAGCCGGCGCAGATCTCCTGCGCGGCGATGATCTGGCCGCCGTAGTACGAGTTGCAGGTGGAGTCGCTGACGAACGGGACGGTCGCCTTGAGCAGGTACCGCTGCTGGGAGCCTCCCTCGCGAGCGGCGCCCCAGCCGGCGACGGTGAAGGTGCCGCTGTCGTACGCGGTGGTGTTCGCGATCTTCAGCGTGCTCAGTCCGGTGACGGGGGTGGCCAGGCGGATCAGCGCCCAGTCCCGGCCGTTGCCGTTGTAGCCGGGAGCCCGGTAGACGTAGTTCGACCGGACGGTGATCCGGCTGGACGACTGGAGGTCGACCACTCCGAGCGTCGCGGTGATGCTGGTGTTGGCGCCGGTGGCGCCCACGCAGTGCGCCGCGGTGAGCACCAGTCGCGAGCTGTACAGGGCACCGCCGCACCCCATCGATAGCCGCACCATGAACGGGAACTCGCCCTGAGCGGCGCGGGTGCCGCCGACGACGTTCGGCGTCACGGGGTTGTCGGCCGCGGCCGCCGGTGCCGCGAGAATGAGGCTGCCCGCGGTCACCGCGGCCAACGCGGTGGCCAAGAGGCCGGTGAGGGTACGCCAGCGAACCATGCATTCCTCCGCATCAGGACGGCACGCCTCGTGAGCGCACCTGATTTCCGATGCGGTCATCATATTGAGATCAATGGATCTAGAACGACATCCTCTCTGGGTCGTACCGCCGGCGCTATGGATCCCCACCGGACCAGCCGGTTCGATCTGCCGCGGAGCGCGGGTCAGAGCCGGTGGCGCACCCACACGTTCGGCTCGACGTAGACGCCGTGGCCATGCTCGACGTCGCACCACACCGGAACCAGCGCGTCCGGCACGCGCACCGGGCCGGTGCCATCGAAGGGCAGGCCGGTCCAGCGCCGCCACTCCGCCAGCGTGCCCGGGATGGTCATCGACCGTGCCGCGACGGATTCGATCACCCCGCCGGCACGGACGTGCGTACGCAACCACGGGTCCACCGGCAGGCCGTCGTCGCGGACCCGGAAGGCGTACCGGTCCATCGGCTCGTCGGGAACCGTGTGCTTGCCGCTGGGGCGTACCGGCGCGACGAGGGTGTCGTAGCCGAGCCGGCGGGTGTTCTCGCGCATCGCGTCGAGCATCCGGGCGGACAGGCCCCGGCCACGGACCTCGGGGCGGATGCAGATCTCCAACGCGGAAACGATGTTCGTCGGCGTGCCGGCCAGGCGGTTGATCGTCGCCCGCTGCACGATCCGGTCCCAGCCGCCCGGCGGCAGCCGTTCCTCGGTCCACGAGAGCGGCACGCTGTAGGCCCGCGCCACCGCACGGTCCGGCTCGGCGGGGTCGACGGCGAGCAGGACGAACTCCGGGTACAGGTCGTCGGCCACCGCGTAGTACAGCGAGGCCATCGGATCCCACTGCATGAACTCCGGCCAGGCGCCGTCGAAGTCGTTCAACAGCGGCGCGAGCTCGGGCCGTTGCGCGACCGTCACGATTTGAAGATCCATTCGGCGGACGATAGTGGACCGGCGCGGCGGCGGCAGCCCGTTTTCCGCGCCAGCCGTGGTCGCCCGTACGGCGAGAAGCTGGGCAGTGCCGCGCCGGGGCTCTGTGGGACCGACGGCGATCAGCAACCCGCCGAGGTGCTCTCCCGGCAGATCAGCCGGAACGGTGTCTGCACGGTCAGCGGCGCCGTGACCTGCGTACCCTCGATCCGGGCGACGAGGCGGCGTACGGCGAGACGGCCGATCGCCTCCTTGTCCGGCGCGATGGTGGTGAGGGTCGGGTTGCTGAACCGCCCCTCCTCGATGTCGTCGATGCCGATCACCGCGACGTCCCGCGGCGCCCGGTGGCCGGCCTCGGTCAACGCCCGCAGCGCGCCGATGGCGACCAGGTCGTTGTAGCCGAACACCGCGTCCGGGGGTTCGTCGAGGGCGAGCAGGTCACGCATGGCCTGCTCGCCGTCACGTCGGCCGAACTCGCGGGTGGGGGCGACCAGCCCCGCGCGGTACGGCAGGCCGGCCGCGGCCAGGGCCTCCCGGTAGCCGCGCAGGCGCAGGTGCGCCGACTGCCGGTCGCCGCCGTAGGCAGCTCCGATGAACGCTATCCGGCGCCGCCCGATGCCGACCAGGTGCTGGATCGCCGCGTGACTGGCGGCGACGTTGTCGATGGCGATGTGGTCGTGCGGCACGTCGTGGACGCCCTCGCCGATGAGTACCAGCGGGCTGTCGGCGGTTCGGGCCAGCACCTCCGCCCGGCCGATGCGCACGGGGCTGAAGATCAGGCCGTCGATGATGTGCCGCCGCGAGCCGTCGAGCAGCAGCAGCTCCGCCTCCCGGTCCGCGGCGGTGTTCTCCATCACCAGGGTGTAGCCGAGCCCCGCCGCCTCCCGGATCGCGATCTCGGCGAGTTCGGCGAAGTAGGGGTTGTTCAGCTCCGGGATGGCCAGGGCGATCAGGCCGGTACGCCCCCGACGGAGATGCCGGGCGCTGAGGTTGGGGCTGTAGCCGAGTTCGTCGACCGCCTGCTGCACACGCTGACGCGTCCGCTCCCCCACCGGTCGATATCCGTTGACCACGTTGGAGACGGTGGCCAGCGAGACGCCCGCGCGTTCGGCGATGTCCTTCAGGCTGACGGCCATTCACCGACCCTTCGCGCACCTGGCCCGACGGGCCGGAGAGACATTGACGAACAAGGATTGACGGGGGGTCCGTACCACCTCTATAACGTTATACAGGTGGTGATGGATGTCAATATAACCGCCATCGGTCGTACGTGGAGATCCCACCGGCATCCGTCGATGACGTCCGTCCCTCGTCGAGTGACCACCCCGATGCCCACGCCAACGCGCTTCGGGCCGGCTGCACCGCCCGCGGCGACTCGTCCCCCGGAGACGGCATGACACGTCAGGTCCCCATCCGCCCCGCCCTGCCCCTGCTGCTCATCATCGCCCTCGTCGCCGGCGTCCTCGCCGCGCCGACCCCGCGGGCACAGGCCGCGCCGCCGAAGACGCCGCCACTGACGACCCCCTGGACCAACCAGGCGCTGGTCGGCACTCCGCTGCCGGAGTACCCGCGACCGCAGATGACCAGGCCCGACTGGCTCAACCTCAACGGGGAGTGGCAACTGCGCCAGTCCGCGACCGACGACGCCCCGCAGTTCAACACCAACCTGCCCGAGCGGGTCAACGTGCCGTTCCCGGTGGAGAGCGCGCTCTCCGGCATCCAGCGGGCCGCCAACGACAACCGCAACTACCTGTTCTACCGGCGAACGGTCACCGTCCCGGCGAACTGGTCGGGTCGGCGGACCCTGCTGCACTTCGGCGCGGTCGACTGGCAGAGCACCGTGTGGGTCAACGGTGTCCGGGTCGGTGCGCACACCGGGGGCTACGACGCCTTCACCTTCGACGTGACCCCGCAGCTCACCGCCGGGACTAACGAGATCATCGTCAAGGTGTGGGACCCGACCGACACCCGGCAGAACGGCAGCCTGCCGCCCATCGGCAAGCAGACCAAGCAACCCGGAGGCATCTTCTACACCCCCAGCTCCGGCATCTGGCAGACGGTGTGGCTGGAGCCGGTGCCCACGGCCTCGATCAGCAGCGTGGACGTCTACCCGAACCTGAGCAACAACACGCTGCGGGTCCGGGTCTTCACGCGCGGCGACGTGAGCGGCCACAGCGTGCTCGCCGAGGCGCTCAACGGAAGCACCGTGGTCGGCTCGGCCACCGGCGGCTTCACCGACTTCAGCGTGCCGGTGCCCAACGCCCGCCGCTGGTCACCCGACGACCCGTTCCTCTACAACCTCCGGGTGACCCTCCGCAACGCGGCCGCATCCACCGTCGACCGGACCACGCACTACTTCGGGATGCGCGAGATCACCACCGGTGTGGTGAACGGGGTGCTGCGCCCCAAGCTCAACGGCCAGTTCGTGTTCCAGGTCGGCACCCTCGACCAGGGCTACTGGCCGGACGGGCTGTACACCGCGCCGACCGACGCCGCTCTCGCCTTCGACCTGCAGAAGCACAAGGATCTCGGCTTCAACATGGTGCGCAAGCACATCAAGGTCGAACCGCAGCGCTGGTTCTACCACGCCGACCGGCTCGGCCTGCTGGTCTGGCAGGACATCCCGTCGATGACCGCGCAGGACATCAACGCCACCGACGCCCAGCAGGCGCAGTTCGAGACGGAGGCACGCGAGATCGTCGACGAGCACCGCAGCTCCCCCGCCGTCATCGCGTACACCCCGTACAACGAGGGCTGGGGTGAGCGGGCCCTGGCGGACACCCGTCGGGTCGCGCAGAACATCAAGAACCAGGACCCGACCCGTCTGGTCAACCCGCACAGCGGTCACAACTGCTGTCAGTCCCTCGGCAACCCCGGCAACGGCGACATCGACGACTGGCACGCCTATCTCGGGCCGGACTCCCCCGCGCCATCGGCCAACCGGATCGCCGCGCTCGGCGAGTTCGGTGGCCTGGGCCTGCACACCCCCGGCCATGAGTACAGCCCGAACGGCAGTTTCTTCGCCTACGAGTGGCAGCCCGATTCGACCGCGCTCACCAATCGCTATGTGGGCCTCGTGCAGGGCAGCCAGAACCTCATGCTCGGCAAGGGGCTCAGCGCCTCGGTCTACACGGAGATCACCGACCTGGAGGGTGAGCTGAACGGCTTTCTCACCTACGACCGCCAGGTGGTCAAGATGGATCAGGCCCGGGTCCGTGCCGCCAACACGGCGCTGATCAACGCCTCGAAGACCATCGGCAGCTCGGCGCCCGTCGCGTTGCCGGTCAACGCCCGGCGGTCGTTGCAGGTGACCACCCCCGGCCACACCAACCGGTACCTGCGGCACCGGGACGGCCTGGCCTACACCGAGGTGGTCGACGCCGGCAGCACGAGTCTGCTCAAGAACGATGCGACGTACACCATCCGTCCCGGCCTGGCCGACGCCACCTGCTACTCGTTCGAGTCGGTCAACGTCCCCGGGCAGTACCTGCGGCACCAGAACTCGCGGGTACGCAACTCGCCGAACGACGGCTCCGCACTCACCCGCGCCGACGCCACCTGGTGCGCACGGGTGGGATTGACCGGCACGGGTGTGTCGCTGGAGTCGTACAACTTCCGGGGCAGGTACCTGCGGCACTACAACTCGGAGGTCTGGCTCAGCAACGGGACCGGCGGTGACGCGTACAACACGCCGACGCTGTGGGCCGCCGACAGCACCTGGAACGTCAGCGCACCCTGGGCGCCCTGACCGATGAGGTGACGCGGAACGACCGCGGGGGTTCCGGCTCAAGCCGGAACCCCCGCGGTGGCTATCAGGGCGTGTGACTACGCGTCCAGCGATGCCCCGGGCCGGCGCCGGACCAGTCGAGCAGCGGTACCGGTCACGACCAACGCCACACCGGTGCCGAACAGCCACCACAGACCCGACGCGTCACCGCCGGTGACGCGTCGGGTCGTCCGCCGGAGGGGCCGTGGGCTGGGGCGGCGACGGCGTCGGCTGGGTCGGGGTCGGTGTCGGC
>NZ_RCVI01000434.1:0-8235 GCF_003667455.1 Micromonospora sp. CV4
GCGTCCTGCTCGCCGGTGGCCAGCGCCCCCGGCTCGGCCGGCGGGCTGGGCTGCGCGGCGGCCGGAGCCGGAGCCGGGTCGTCGGGCGCGCAGGCGGGCAGGGTCGCCGTGGCGACACCGAGGACGAGCAGGGCGACAAGCGACGTCATGCGCACCCCGTGATGCTAGGAGCCGCGACGGCGCCGGAGCGAATCCGCCATGCCGGTTTAACCCGTGGCTAAGGGTGGGTGAGCACTCAGAAGTCGGCGAGGAGGTACGGCACCCGGGGCGGGAAGATCCCGCGCAACTCGACGGCGGCGTCGGCCGGCACCTCGCCCAACCCGCGCAACGGCAGCTCGGCCGGATCCAGCACCCCGTACGCGAGGGCGGAGAGTCCGGCGGCGGTGAGCGTGGCGGTCGGGGCCCGACCGCTGGCGCCGCCGGCCAGCTCCAGCGACCCGGTGGTGCCGTCCAGCAGGTGGCTGCCGGCGAGCCACCGGTCACCGGTCAGCTCGATCCGGACCCGGCCCGGCCCGGCGGGCAGCCCGTTCAGCGCGTCCAGCGTCAGCAGCCGGGCCATCGGAGCGGACGACCCCGGCCGGCCCGCCCGCGCCTCGATGTGCACGTCCAGGTCGGTCAGCCACAGCTCCGGCAACTCGTCCGGGGCCACCTGGACGCTGACCCGCTCGACCTGGTCGACGTGCCGGGCGAAGAACTGCAACAGCAGTGTCCGGCCGAGCGGGTCGGCGTACAGCAGTTCGTTGCCGGCCAGCGTGCCGCCGTGGTCGTCGATCCGGTACGTCACCATGCCGATGACCTGGCCGCCCGCCCGTGCGGTGACCAGCCAGTACTCGTCCCGGTCGCGCAGCCCGACCGACCGGTAGTCGGGGAAGACGGCGAAGCCGTGCCGGTCCTGGAGGCAGCGCTCGGTGAACGCGAGCCAGGTGGGGTAGCCGGCGCCGATCCGCTCCCAGCTCACCTCTCCGGGCAGTTCGGCGCGGAGCAGCGAACCCAGGTCGGCCGGTGTGAAGGTGACCGTGCGGGGCTTGGGCAGCCCGACGTAGCCGAACCGGGCGTAGAAACTGGGCCGGAACGGGTAGAGCGCGCTGAGCGGGTGCCCCTCGTCGCGCATCTCGTCGAGGAGTTGGTGCAGCAGCGTCCGGACGTGCCCCTGGCGGCGGGCCAGCGGATGGGTGGCCACTCCGGCGACGCCGGCCATCGGCAGTACCGCTCCGCGCAGGTTCTGCCGCATGGGGATGGCCGTGCAGGCGGCCAGCGTGCTGCCGTCCTCCTCGACGATCAGCGTCCGGTTGCCCTCGTGGTAGGGCAGGTAGTCGCGGAACTCCTCGATCCGGGTGGCGCTGCGCGGCGACGACTCGAAGGCGTACGCGGCCAGCGGGAAGCTGGTGGTGAGACGTTCGTCGGCGGTCACCCGGCGGATGGTCATCCGCCCATTTGAGCCTGCCGTTCTGATCGGAGCAACCGGATTGGCCAGATCCACCACGCCGGCGCCGGTCAGCCGACGGGCAGGTGCCGCAGGTGCCGGCGGCGGCGCAGTCGGACGTTGGCCACGGCGGCCACGCCGAGGGCCAGCAGGGCGGTGACGGCGAGCCCGTGCAGCACTCCCCGGGCGAGGTAACCCTGGTCGGTGTGGTCCACCGCCCAGGTGGCGATCTCCCGGGTCGACCAGAACGGCGTCAACTTCGCCCCCGAGCCGGCCGGGTCGATCAGCATCTGCACCGTCACCACGGTGAGCAGCAGCAGCGTCCCTTCCAGCTCGCGCGGCAGCAGCGCACCGATCAGCATCCCGAACGGCGCCGCCACCCCGACCGAACAGAGCAGCGCCGCGGCCAGGCCGCCGTACCGCAGGTTCGCGCCGTCGACCATGGGGAGCAGGAAGAACGGTACGGAGATGACGAGCCCCACCATCCAGAGGCCGAGCATCCGACCGAGGTAGAGGTGGTGCGGGCGGTAGCCGGCCAGCCGCAGCCTCGGCTCCAGCTCGCGGGCCGCGGTGGTGGCGAAGAGCGCCGCCGTGCTCACCGCCCAGCCCACGCCGAGCAGCAGCGAGCGGACCGACTGTCCCAGGTAGGCGTCCCGCCGGATCAGGTAGAAGGTCAACGGCATCAACAACAACAGCAGGAGTACGCCCCGACGCCGCAGCAGCTCCCGCAGGGTCATCTCGGCGACGGTGACGAGCCGGTTCACGGGTGGCCTCCCTGGACGCCGGGCGCGCGACGCCCGGTCTGTTGTGCCGGGGTCAGGTCGAGCACGGTGTCCACCCGGTCGAGCTGGTTGAGCAGGTGGGTCACCACGACGATCGCCGTGCCGGCGTCCCGCAGTCGGCCGAGCTGGTCCCAGAAGTTGACATAGGTGCCCTGGTCGAAGCCCTGGTACGGCTCGTCGAGCAGCAGCACGTCCGGCTGGCTGAGGGTGGACATGGTCAGGTTGAGCTTCTGCCGGGTGCCGCCGGACAGGTGCCGGGCCTGCTCGTCCCCACCGGCCTCCCAGCCGAGCTGTCGGGCTGCCGCCCGGCCGGCGCGGCGGGCTGGCCCCCGGGCCACGCCCTGGCCGGCCCCGACCAGCACGAAGTGCTCGTCGGCGAGCAGAAAGTCCGCGGTGCCGCCGGACTGCGGGCAGTAGCCGAGCCGCCCGGAGACGGTCACGTTACCGGCGTCGGGTGAGATCAGGCCGGCACAGATCCGCAGGAATGTGCTCTTGCCGCAGCCGTTCGCGCCGATGACGGCGGCGATCTGTCCGGCCCGGACGGTCAGCGTCGCGTCGTGCAGCACCGTCCGCCGCCCGTACCGCTTGGTGATGCCCCGGGCGTGCAGCCGGACCGGCCCGGGGCGCGGTCCGGGCGCGGTGCCGATGCTCTCCACGATCGCGCCCGCGTACTGCTGGGGTGGCCCGAAGACGACCCAGGGGTCGCCGCCGCCCTCGCGCAGGTGTGTGGCGGCCTCAGCGACCACGTGCCGGGCGGCGTCCGCCGCGACCCGGCGCTGGTGCAGCTCGGCCGCGAGCGTACGCAGCCAATCGTCGACGTTCACCGGGCGACCCCTCTCGTGACGATGTCGTTCACCGGCCCGACGAAGGTGAGCCAGGCGCGGCCGCCCCCGCGGAGCGCCGCGTGCCCGTCGTCGGTGAGCCGGTAGTACTTGCGGGCCGGCCCGGCGGCGCCCTCCCGCCACTGCGCGGTCACCAGGCCCGTCTTCTGTAGACGGAGCAGCACGGGATAGAGGGTGCCGCCCTGGATGGGCCCGATGCCCGCCGCGTCGAGCGCCTGGGCGAGCTGGTAGCCGTAGGACTCGCGCTCGGCCAGCAGGGCCAGGACGCAGATGTCGAGCACCCCCCGTAGCCACTGCCCGCGCCGGTCGGAATCCACCCGCCGGACACTAGCGGCGCAATCTAGATGGCACAACTATCTACCGGGTCGGCGGAACTCGTCACGGCCCGTTCCGCGGACCGCCGCGAGGGTCGGGCGAGGTCAGCGGGCGACGACGTCGGAGACGACGACGGTGACGTTGTCCGGTGCGCCGGCGTGGTGGGCGAGCTTCACCAGTTGCTCGCCGCACTGCTGGCGGTCGGTGTACATGCCCAGCGTCGCGCCGATGGCCTCGTCCTCGACGTAGTCGGAGAGCCCGTCGCTGCACAGCAGCAGCCGGTCGCCGGGGACCACGGTGAGCACGCCGACCGCCGGTGGGGTGTCGGCGCCCTGCACGGCCCGGGTCACCAGGGATCGCTGCGGGTGGTGCCGGGCCTGCTCGGGGGAGAGCGAGCCCTGGTCGACCAGGGACTGGACGAAGGTGTCGTCCCGGGTGAGCTGGGTCAGCTCCCCGTCGCGCAGCAGGTAGCAGCGTGAGTCGCCGACCTGGGCCAGCACCAGCGTCTCGCCGGCCAGCAGCGCCGCGGTGAGCGTGGTGCCCATCCCCTCGCGGGTCGGGTCGACGGTGATGGCGGCGTGGATTCGCTGGTTGGCGGTGCTGACCACGGCGCGCAGGGCGTCGGCGGCCTCGTCGGGGTCGGTGGGCGGGGCCAGCTCGTCCAGGATCCGGATCACGATCTCGCTCGCCACCTCACCCGCGGGCAGCCCACCCATGCCGTCGGCGACTGCGATCAGGCGGTCACCGGCGAGGGCGGAGTCCTCGTTGTTGGTCCGGATCAGGCCGATGTCGTTGAGGATGACCGAGCGGAGGATCAGCGTCATGGGGTCAAGCTTGCCAAGAACACCCCGCCTTCGTCTCTACGCACTACTACGAAGGTCGAGAAATGATGCCGATGTCCGCGCTCGGGCCTCCCGGGCGGTGGCTCAGCGGCGTGGATAACGCAGCAGGAGGCTGGCGGCGACCTCCTCGTCGCCCACCGCCGTGTAGCTGTGCGGCACGTCGGAGACCCAGCGGAGGTGACCGCCGGCCGGGGCGGTCAGCGGCGCGTCGGCCGGGCCGGCGCGCAGCACTCCGGCGAAGACGGTGACGTGCTCGGTGACCCCCGGCTGGTGGGCGGGGGAGAGCTGCCCCGGCCCGGGCGCGACGCGCATCCGGTAGAGCTCGTAGGTCGCGTCGGCCTCGGTGAACACCTCCAGCAGGGTGGCGCTGACCGCGGCGCCGTGCACGGTGGGCGCGGCGGCCGGCTCGGCCAGCACGGTGGTCAGTGGCACGCCGAGCTGCGCGGTGACCGCCCAGAGCGTCTCCAGGGTGGGGTTGCGGGTGCCGTGCTCCAGGCCGGAGAGGGTGGCCTTTCCGATGCCGGCGAGTCGGGCGAGTGTGGACAGCGAGATCCCCCGCTCCTCGCGCAGGGCGCGGACCCGGCGGCCGACGACGGCAGGATCCACGTCGGGGCCCGGACGGCGGGCTGGTGGTGGGTGCGGCACCCGGCTATCGTGCTACACGCCGTCGTTCCGTAAACGGAACAGTGGGAGGGTTGGGATGGTCGGACAGGCGCAACCGGTGCTGGCCGGGGTGGTGACCGCCCTGGTCGGCTTCGCCAGCTCGTTCACGGTCGTGCTGGCCGGGCTCCGGGCGGCCGGCGCGTCGGACGCGCAGGCGGCCTCCGGCCTGCTCGCCCTCTGCGTGGCGTCCGGGCTGGCCGCCGCCTGGCTCGGCCTGCGGCATCGGATACCGATGAGCGTCGCCTGGTCCACGCCGGGCGCCGCGCTGCTGGTGGCGACCGGGCCACCGCCGGGCGGGTGGCCGGTCGCGGTGGGCGCCTTCCTCGTCTCCGGCCTGCTGATCGTGGCGGCCGGCCTGTTTCCGCCACTCGGTCGGGCGGTGGCCGCCATTCCCAAGCCGGTGGCCGGCGCGATGCTCGCCGGGGTGCTGCTGCCGCTGTGCACCGCGCCGGTCCGCGCGCTGGTCGAGCTGCCCACGGTGGCCGGCCCGGTGGTGGTCGGCTGGCTGCTGCTGCACCGGTACGCCCGCCGCTGGGCGGTGCCCGGCGCGCTGCTGGTGGCGGTGGTGGCGATCGCGCTGACCGCGCCGCCGGCCGGCCTGACCGTCGCCGCGCTGACCCCGTCGGTGGCGCTGACCGCGCCGGCCTGGAACGCGTCCGCGCTGGTCGGGCTCGCGCTTCCGCTGTTCCTGGTCACCATGGCCGCGCAGAACGTGCCCGGCATGGCGGTGCTGGTCGGGTACGGCTACCGCCCGCCGTTCGGCGCCGCGCTGCGGGCCACCGGGCTGGCCAGCCTGCTGGCCGCCCCGGCCGGCGGGCATGCGGTGAACCTCGCGGCGATCACCGCCGCGCTGGCCGCCGGCCCCGACGCGCACCCGGAGCCGGAGCGCCGGTGGGTCGCCTCGGTCACCGCCGGCGTCGGCCTGGCCGTGCTCGGGCTGGGCGCCGGCGTCGCCACCGCGCTGGTCGCGGTCGCCCCGCCGATCCTCATCGAGGCGGTCGCCGGGCTGGCGCTGCTGGGCGCGCTGGCCACCGCGCTCGCCTCTGCGGTGGCCGATTCGGCGACCCGGGAGGCCGCCGTGGTCACCTTCGTGGTGACCGCCTCCGGGGTGACGCTGATCGGTGTGGGCGGCGCGTTCTGGGGTCTGGTCGCCGGCTGCCTGATGCTGCTGCTCTTCCGCCGCGCAGGGGATCAGGCCGGAACTCACTCCTCGGCGGGCAGGTCGGCCACGCCGACCGCGAGCCGCACCCGGCCGTCCGAGACGGCGGCGATCCGGTCGGCCGGGACGTACACCGCGCCGGCGTCGACCAACTCGGTGGAGACCTTCAGGTAGCCGCCGTGCAACAGCCGGGCGGCCAGGTCGGCCGGCACCTCGGGTTCCTCGACCGCCGTGGCCTCGATCAGCTCGTCCAGACTGCTGCCCGGATCGGCGGTCGGCGCCTGGACGGTCACCGCGTTCGGGTCACCCCGCTGAACGAGATCAACCGTGCCGACCTCGGTGCCGGCGGGGTCGATCACCGGCATCCCGGTGGTGATCCGCGAGATGGTCGCCTGCTGCTCGTCCTGCTGGTCCATCCCACCGCGGTTCCCGGGGCGGTACGCCGCTAAACGCCGTCACCAACCGGCCCGCCGCTCAGCCAGCCCGGCGGCGGCGCGCGGCGGCGATCGGTCCGGAGAGCGTGATGACTCTGCGGCATATTTATGCCACAGAGTCATCAGCGTCGAAAGCGGTACCGCCTCCAGAGCCCGGAGCGGCCGTGGCAGCGGCACTCAGCTGTTCGGGAGGGTCCAGCCACCCGGCGGACGTGGGGACAGCTCGCGCCAGGTGTCCGGGCCGTCGAGCAGCGCCCGGACCGTCTCCTCGGCCTCGTCCGCACTGCCGTACTCGTAGAACCGGGAGATGCCCTCGGCGCCGCCGGCCCGCTGCTCGACGTGCCACCGGTCGGCGTCCACCCGAAGGAAGACGTCCCGTCGGGCCAGCCGCCCCCATTTCCCGTTCCACCAGTGCTTCCGCTGCTCCATGGGCGGACTCTATCGAACACACGTACGAGAAGGTGCGGCCCCTGCGGGAATCCCACAGGGGCCGATGTGCATCCGTCGGTCAGCGCGGCGCCGGCGGCTCCGTGCGGCGGCCCAGCACGTCGTCCAGCGCCCCGCGCTGCTGGCCAGGGGTGGTGTGGCCGGCGGAGACCAGCGCGTCGCGGATCTCGGTGAGCAGCTTGATCTCCTCGCTCGGCGCCGAGGGCGGCGGCTCCTCGCCCCGCTGGCGCCGCTCAGCCAGCTTGTTCATCGGAAACACCACGAAGAAGTAGAGCACCGCCGCGGTGAGCACGAATGTGATCAGGGCGTTGAGGAACCCCGCCCAGTCCATGAAGTTGCCCTTGCTGAGCTCCCACTGGCCAGCGAACTGGTCCTCCCCGCCACCGACCAGCTTGATGATCGGCTTGAGGAACGAGTTCGTGAGAGCGGTGACCACGCCCGTGAAGGCGGCGCCGATGACGACACCGACCGCCAGATCGATGACGTTGCCGCGCATGATGAAGTCTTTGAAGCCCTTGAGCATTCGTACTCCCGAGGTGTCCGGTTTTCCGTCCGGCACAACCTATGCCCCTCCGGCGGGCTCCAGAAAAGCGCTGGCTTCGATCGCTGCCCGGCCCGGGTCGCCCGCCCGGATCGCCTCGACCAGCCGGGTGTGGTCGACGTAGCGCTCCGGCGTGAGCGCGTCCCCCATCGCCTGGGCGACGGTGCTGCGCAGCGCGGTGCCGACCGAGGCGTACAGCTCGGCCAGCATGGCGTTGTGCGCGGCGGCGACCACCGCGGTGTGCAGCGCCGCGTCCGCCTCGACGAACGCGTCCACCCGGCCGCCGCGCCAGGCCGCCTCGCGCTCGGCGAGCGCGCCGTCGAGCGATGCCAGGTCCTCCGGGGTACGTCGCAGCGCGGCCAATCGGGCGGCCTCCACCTCGAAGGCGCGCCGCACCTCGATCACCTCGGTCATCCGGTCGTCGCCGAGGCGGCGGGCCACCACCGGCGCCAACTCGTCGGTGGACACCACGTACGTGCCGGAGCCCTGCCGGCACTCCAGCACTCCGGCGTGCACCAGGGCGCGGACCGCCTCGCGGACGGTGTTGCGCCCGACGCCCAGCGCGGCGACCAGCTGTGGCTCGGTGGGGATGCGCCCGCCGACCGGCCACTCGCCGCCCAGGATCCGGGCCCGGAGTTGCTCGATGGTCTGCCGGACCCGGTGGCCGCGGGGCGGCACGGGCGGCGCGGAGGAGGAATCGACCGACGGTGGCACTGGTTACATCACCGGTCCCAAATTCATCCCATGATTGTAGGTTAGAGGTCATGACCCCGCCACCGACCGCCGC
>NZ_RCVI01000406.1:0-8194 GCF_003667455.1 Micromonospora sp. CV4
GGCGGGTGGTGGGGCCCCGCAGGGGCGGAACGGGGCCCCACCCGATCAGGAGGCGCTGATGGTGACGTTGTCCACAGCCGCCTCCACGAGGCTGGCGCCGGAGGCGTCCGCCGCCTCGATGAGGATGCGCACCGACTGGCCGGCGTACGGGGTGAGGTTGAGGTTCGCCACCGCCCAACTCCCGTTGCGGTTGGACGCCGCGCCGGACTGGGTCAGCAGCGCCGTGGTGCCACCGTTGTGCACCACGCTCACCCGCAGGTAGTCCGCCGACGAGGCGTTCGAACCGTGCGCCAGGTACCACGCCAGCGAGAGGGTCAGCGTGCCGGACGACGGCAGTGTCACCGCCGGGGACCGGGCGCTGGTCACCCCACCGTCGACGTCGTGGTCACCCGCCGCGGAGCCGGCGAGCCGCCCGGTGACCAGGTCGTTGCTGCCGGCGTACGGGGTGAGCTGCTTGGCCCCGGAGGAGGTGGTCGCCTGGGCGGCGCCCCGCTCGAAGGCCCCGAGGGTCGCGGTGTCGGTGCCGGACGGGTTGATGGTCCAGCCGGTCGCGGTCTCGAAGGTGTCCGACCAGACCGTGGTGCCGCCGCCACCGCCGCAGTACTGCGCCTGCTTGCCGATCGCCCGGTACGGGCAGTCGGCGTACTCGCTGAGCATCAGCACCGCCTCGCGGTTGCGCGAGGTCTGTGCGGGGATCACCTCGTCGGGCGGGTAGAAACCGCCGCCGCCGGACGAGCCCGGGTACATCTCGAAGGTGTACGCCCAGATGCCGTGGGTCGCCCACATCCAGTCGATGCTGTCCCCGTCGGTGATGTAGAGGTCGCTGGACTGCTCCGGGGTGTAGCTGTTGGTGGCCGCCATCTGCTGGCCGATGGTGGCGAAGGTGTTGTACTGGTCGGCGCTCATCCCGGGCCCGGTGTTCGCGGTCGTGTAGCCGTACGGCCAGAGCACCAGCTGCGAGTACGTGTGGAAGTCGATGTTGGCCTTGATCTGCTGCGTCCCGCCGACCACCCGACTGTTGACGAAGTTGCGCAACGCCTGCGTCTCGGGCGCGGAGAACGCCGACGGTCCCCGGTAGGTCTCGGACGAGGTGGAGCCGGACGAGCCGCCGCAGCAGCCCCAGTTGTAGCCCCAGTTGCGGTTCAGGTCCGTGCCGACGTTGGACGAGCCGCTGTTGGGCTGCCGGTTCTTGCGCCAGGACCGGTACGACCCGGTGGCGATGTCGTACTCGCTACCGTCCGGGTTGACCGTCGGCACGATCCAGATCTCCCGGCTGTTGACGATGTTGGTGATCCGGGAGTCGGAGCCGTAGCTGTCGGTGAAGAGGTTGAGCAGGTAGATCGCCATCTCGACGGTCAGGTGCTCGCGGGCGTGCTGCTGGGCGTTGAACAGGATCTCGGGTTCGCCCTCGTCGGTGCCGACGTTGTCGGAGATCTTGACCGCCATCAGGTCGCGGCCCTCGTACGACGAACCGATGCTGATCTTGCGGGCGATCGCCGGGTGGTCGGCCACGACCCGGTTCACGACGGCGGTCAACTCCGCGTAGTCGTGGAAGTTGGAGTCGGCGGGCGGGAAGGCCTGCGTACCCATCTCGCCGGCGCCGCGCTCCACGTTCGGCGGTGGGGCGAGCGGTTCCAGTCGGAAGCCGAGCTTGCCGATCGCGGCGGCCTCGGTCGCGGTGGCCGAGATGTGCAGCACGCCGTGCTCGGAGTAGTCGATGGCGGCCCCGGTGCGGGCCACCGCGTTGCGGTCGGCGAGGGTCCGGGGCCCGAGCACCCGGTAGCTGGCAGCGGCCTGCTCGGCGGTCCGGTCCGGTGCCGGGCGGGCGGAGACCGGGCCGGTGGCGACGGTGACGATTCCCAGCCCGGTGACGACGGCGAGCACCAGGACGCGGCGGAGTGGGATGGGCGTGCGGAGGGCCATGGACTACCTCCTCGAAGGGCGGGAGACCCCGCTCGATGGTGGACACTTCACCACCTGTCACATGGTCATATCAATATCCGTCGCTGCCTTCGCCATCCCAGGTGGACCATCGCAGCGGCAATGATTTTCCATCCGTGAACATCTGGCGAAACTTCCCTCCAAGCGGAACACTGACCAGCGACGATGCCCCTCTCGACACCGCGGAGAACCCATGGCCAGATCCCGCCTGCACGCGGCCGCCCTCGCCGGCGTCACCGCGCTCGCCCTGCTCGCCACCGCCGCACCCGCGGCCGTGGCCTCGCCGCTCTCCGGCGGCCGACCGCCCACCATCACCCACGACGAGCAGATCACCTTCCAGGACTGGTCCGGGCCCGCCGACTGGCACCGGGGCCAGCGGTCCGGCACCCGCGTGGTGCCCGGCCACCGCGCGGGCATCACCCTGGCCCGCCCGGCCGGCACCACCGAGTACGCCGACCCGCACACCGGCGTCACCCGCACCTGGGAGTACGGCACCTGGACCTCGCCGGTGACCCGGGTCGGGTTCGACGCCACCGAGCTGATCGCGTCCTGGAACGCGGAGACCCCCGCCGGCACCTGGATCCAGGTGGAGATGCAGGGCAGCTACACCAGCGGTGACCAGACCCCGTGGTACGTCATGGGCCGCTGGGCGTCCGGCGACAGCGACATCAAGCGGACCACCGTCAACCAGCAGGGCGACCCCTGGTCGACGATCTGGACCGACACCTTCAGCATCGACGACGCCGCCGCCGGCGTGCTGCTGCGGTCGTACCAGCTGCGACTGACCCTCTACCGGGCGCCCGGCCAGACCGCCGCGCCGGTGGTCCGGATGCTCGGCGCGATGAGCTCGACCGTGCCGGACCGGTTCACCGTCACGCCGAGCGCCGGGCACATCGCGTGGGGCCGCGAACTGCCGGTGCCGCGCTACTCGCAGAACGTGCACTCCGGGCACTACCCCGAGTACGACGGCGGTGGTGAGGCCTGGTGCTCGCCCACCTCGACCGAGATGGTGGTCGAGTACTGGGGGCGGGGGCCGTCCCCGGCCGACACCTCCTGGGTGGACCCGACCTACCCCGACCCGACGGTCAACCACGCCGCGCGGATGACCTACGACTACGCGTACGACGGCGCGGGCAACTGGCCGTTCAACACCGCGTACGCGGCCAGCTTCCCCGGCCTGGAGGGGCGGGTCACCCGGCTGCACTCACTGGACGAGCTGGAGCGCTTCATCGCCGCCGGCATCCCGGTGGTGACCAGCCAGTCCTTCCTGGCCAGCGAGCTGGACGGGGCGAACTACGGCACCTCCGGGCACCTGTTCGTGGTGGTCGGCTTCACCGCCGACGGCGACGTGATCGTCAACGACCCCGCCTCGTCCAGCAACGACGTGGTGCGCAACGTCTACAAGCGTGCGCAGTTCGAGCAGATCTGGCTGCGGACCAAGCGGATCAACGCCAGCGGCGGCGTCTCCGGCGGCTCGGGCGGCGTCGCCTACCTGATCAAGCCCACCAACAAGCCCTGGCCCAAGGTCCCAGGCTCCACCAACTGGTAACCCGAACACGCCTGATCAGAGGCACGCGTGATCAAGAGGTTTGCGTCATCCGGTGCCGTCCTGGTGACGCAAACCTCTTGATCAACGCGAGGGTCGGTCGGTGGGGGGCTCGGGGTCGGTGGGGGGCTGTTCGTCGCCGGCCAGGGCGGAGCGGAGGCGCTCCTTCTCCGTACGGCGGCGCTCGGCCGCGCCGGCCATCTCCTCGGCCATCTCGTCCCGCCAACCGCGCAGCAGGAAGAAGGAGAGCGCGGCGGAGAACGCCAGCGCCAGAATCAGCTTCAGGAACACGTCCATGTCGACCAGCCAGAGGGCCGCCAGCACGGCGACGAACAGCCCGATCCGGCCCAGCGTGTACTTGACCGCCGCGCTCACCTGCACCACTCCGTTCTCTCCGTCACCCGCCGGTGCCGGCGGAAGGGTCGACCCGCCCGGCGGGCGGTCGGGGTCAGCCGGTCCGGCGGGCCAACCAGCGGACGCCCGGGAACCAGACCGTCGCGTACGCCACGGTGAACGCCGCCGCCGCCAACGTTCCAGAGAGCAGCGGCGGCAACCCGCCGCCCAGACCAGCGATCAGCAACCCGGCGAACACCCCGACGGCCGCGGCGACCAGCGCCGCCACCACCCGGGCCGCACCGAACTCCCAGGCCCGGAAATCGTCCCAGAACAGCCATGCCGGCAGGATCACCGCCAGCCAGCCGTTGGTGTGCCCGAAGTCGCCGGCCCCGATCGAGGCGAACGCCCAGTCGAACAGCACCAGCGCCAACGCACCGATGACCAGGCCGGCCAGGCACACCCCGAGCAGATCGCCAAGGGTACGGATGCGCCCCTCGGCGTCCCGCCGGGGAAAGCCGCCCTGCTGCTCGGGTCCTCGTGGCTCGGTCATCGCCTGCGAGGGTACGTGGTGGCTCAGGCCCACACCTGCTGCGGCTCGGCGCGGCGCTCGGCCAGCGACGGCGCCTTGTCGTACTCCCGGACCACGTTGTAGCGGGTGTCCCGCTCGACCGGCTGGAAGCCGGCGTCCCAGATCAGGTGCAGCAGGTCGTCGCGGTGCATGGTGTTCGGGGTGCCGTACGAGTCGGCGTCGTGGGTGATCTTGTATTCCACCACCGAGCCGTCCAGGTCGTCCACGCCGAAGTTCAACGACAGCTGCGCCACCGAGAGCCCGTGCATCACCCAGAAGTTCTTCAGGTGCGGCACGTTGTCGAAGAGCAGCCGGGAGACCGCGAAGGTCTTCAGCGACTCGGCCGGGGAGGCCATCGTGGTGCGCGCCTGGATCCGGTTGCGGATCTTGCCGTCCGCCGAGTCCACGAAGTCGTGCTGGTAGCGCAGCGGAATGAAGACGGCGAAGCCACCGGTCTCGTCCTGCAACTCGCGCAGCCGCAGCACGTGGTCCACCCGGTGCCGGGGCTCCTCGATGTGGCCGTACAGCATCGTCGCCGGGGTCTTCATGCCCTTGCTGTGCGCCAGCGCGTGGATGCGCGACCAGTCCTCCCAGTGACAGGCGTGGTCGACGATGTGCTGGCGGACCTCCCAGTCGAAGATCTCCGCGCCGCCCCCGGTCAGCGACTCCAGACCGGCGTCCATCAGCTCGTCGAGAATCTCGTCGGCACTCAGGCCGCTGATCTTCTCGAACCACTGCACCTCGGTCGCCGTGAAGCACTTGAGCTTGACGTTCGGCAGCGCCGCCTTCAGCTCGCGCAGCACCTTCGGGTAGTAACGCCAGGGCAGCGTCGGGTGCAGGCCGTTGACGATGTGCAGCTCGGTGAGCTGCTCGTCCTCCATCTCCTTGGCCTTGCGGACCGCCTCGTCGATGCGCATCGTGTACGCGTCCTTCTCGCCCGGCTTGCGCTGGAACGAGCAGTACGCACAGGACGCCGAGCAGACGTTCGTCAGGTTGAGGTGCCGGTTGACGTTGAACATCACCCGTTCGCCGTTGAGCTCGGTGCGCTTGTGATGGGCCAACCGCCCCAACCAGGCGAGGTCGTCGCTGTCGTAGAGGGCGACCCCGTCCTCGCGGGTCAGCCGCTCACCGGCGTACACCTTCGCTTCGAGCTCACGCTTGAGTCCGGCGTCCATGGCACGTCCCTTCCACCTGCGGTCCCGGTCGAGCGTACGTCGGGACGCCGACGGGCCCGGCGGCACGGTCGGCGGCAGCGACCCACTTCACCGGACTCACAGCCTCCCGTAACCCGCCGATGCATCGACATCGCTGCGCGCGTGAGGTAAGACAGGGTGGGGCGGAACACACACTGGTACCGTCCCGACGGCCACGCCTTCGAGCGCGGCGACGGGCAGCGGGACGGGGAGCGGAATGGTCTACAGCGGGCGCGGGCGACGGCAGCGACGACGGAGTCCGGTGGTCTCGCCGGTGCTGCGTCCGAGGCTCTGGGCCGCCCTGCTCGGCGCGATCGCCGCCGCCGTGCTGGCCACACCCGCGTACGCCGAGCCGGGGCTGCCCACCACGGTGCCGGACACCGGCTCCCGCCCGGCGGTGGTCGGCCAGATCCAACTGCCCGGTGGCGCGCCCATTGCCGGCGTCCCGGTCCCGCCGGTGGTGAACGTCGGCACCGGCCCGCTGGCCGCCCAGATCGCCGCCGGCGAGACCCAGGTCGGCACGCTCGGCGAAGCGCTGCTGCTGAGCCGGCAGAAACGCGCGGACGCGCAGGCCCAGCTCGAGGCGGCCGGCAGGGCTCTGGCGACCGCGCAGGACAATCTCCTCCGCGCTCAGCAGGCGGCCGACGTCGCCGCGTCGGACGCGTTCAAGGCAGCCGCCGCGCTACCGCCCGGCGACCTGGCCGACGACATCCAGGGGCTGAGCCGGCTCCAGCGGATCGCCCGCGGCGAGAAGGTCGAGCGCGGCACCACCGGCGTGGCCGGAGAGCTGTCCCGGGCCCGCAGCGGCGAGCAGCTCGCCTACCAGGCGCACGCCACGGCGAAGACCCAACTCGACGCCGCCGAGGCGGAGTTCACCGCCGGCGAGAAGGCGCTGCGCGCGGCCGAGGCCAGCCTCCTCAAGCTGCGCCGTGACAACGCGGCGCAGCTGATCCAGATCGAGCGCCAGCAGGAGGCCGCCGAGCAGCAGCTCGGCGCCGGCTACCTGGTCGGTCAGAACGTCAGCGGGATGGCGGCGCACCCACGGGCGCTGGCCGCGGTCCGCTACGCCCTCGCCCAGCGCGGCGACCCGTACGAATGGTCGGAGGAGGGGCCGGACACGTTCGACTGCTCCGGTCTGATGTGGGCGGCGTACCGGTCGCCCGGCGCCGACTACTACGCGCTTCCCCGGGTCTCCCGGGACCAGTACGCCGCCACCCGTTCCCGGACCGTGCCGCAGAGCGCGCTGCTCCCCGGCGACCTGCTCTTCTTCGCCTCCGGCAGCAGCTGGACCTCGATCCACCACGTCGCCATGTACATCGGCGACGGCAAGATGGTGCAGGCACCCACCACCGGCGACGTCGTCAAGGTCTCGGTCGTCCGCTGGTCCCGGCTGTACGCCGCCACCCGGGTCATCGGCGCGGTGCCGGCCCCGACCACGCCGGTCGTGACGCCCAGCCCGACGCCCACGCCCACCACCAAGCCGACGCCGACGACGAAGCCGACGCCGACCACCAAGCCCACCCCGACCACCAAGCCCACCCCGACCACGACGCCCACGCCGACCGGCTCGGCCACCCCGACACCCACGGGCACTCCGACTCCGACCCCGACGCCGACCGGCAGCACCTCGCCGAGCACGTCGCCCAGCACGACCAGGACGCCGACGACCACGCCCCCGCCACGGCCGACCAGCGCGCCGGCCACCTCGGCCCCGGCCAGCACGCCGTCGGCGAGCCGGAGCGCAGTGGCCAGCGTCAGCCCGACCGCGAGCACGACGGGCAGCCCGAGCACCGGAAGCTGAACCGCCACGACCCGCTCCGGCTGTCCGCCCGGAGCGATCTGTGGCACCGTGACATCCAGGCACATCCGGCCCGATGTCACGGGTCCGGGTGCGAGCGTGGCACGGAGGGCGGAGATGGCCGAGCAGAGTGATCCGGCGGAGAAGAGCGGCGCCGTCGCGGTCGACCAGGCCGACCAGCCGGAACCGGGAACTACGGACCTGGCACCCGGCGCAGACACCGTCCCGGCCGCCGACGAGACCGCCGTCGACGGTGACGTCAGTGCCGCCTCGGCCCGCGCCACCGACAGTTCCACCGACACCGAGAGTCCCGCCGACAGCGACGCTCCCGGCGACAGCGACGCTTCCGCCGACAGCGACGCTTCCGCCGACAGCGACGCTTCCGCCAGCTCCGCGGCCGACGCGACCGGAGAGCAGCCGGCGCCCGAGGACGCTGACCCTGCCGCTGACCCGGCCGCTACCCCGGTACGGGCGCGGGCGACGGTCGTCACCGTCGGCGCGTTGCCGGATGACCTGCCGGCCAGCGCTCCGGCGAGCGCGACCACCTACCGGGCGACCGGGTCGGCCAACCCGGCCGGCGGGGTACTGCCCGGGCAACGGGACGGCTCGAGCGCCCCGGCCCGGGCCAGCGCCACGGTGCCCGCCACCAGTCGCGTCACCGCCGACGCGGTGGGCAACCCGGGCTCCCGCGCGAGCGCTCCCGGCGTCTACCGCTCCGCTCCGGTGAGCACCGAGCCGCCGCAACCGGCGCAGCCTCCGGAGCCCGCCCAGCCGCCCACGCCTCCGACCCCGGAGCCGACTCCGGCGCCACC
>NZ_RCVI01000431.1:0-8136 GCF_003667455.1 Micromonospora sp. CV4
GGCCTCCCCCGCACCGGCACACCCCCCGTCGGCCGAGCACGGCTGGGTCACCTCGACGCTGCGGCACATGAGCCTGGAGCAGAAGGTTGGCCAGCTCTTCTCCACCTACGTCTACGGCGGTGACGCCACCGAGCCCACGGCCGCCGACCGGGCCGCGAACCTCGCCGCGTTCGGTGTGGAGACGCCGGCCGAGGTGATCCAGCGGTACCACCTCGGCGGCGTCTGCTACTTCTCCTGGTCGCACAACCTGGACAGTCCTCGCCAGATCGCCACCCTCTCCAACGGACTCCAGCGCGCCGCCCTCGGCGACCGCGCGAAGGGCCGGGTGCCGCTGCTCATCTCCACCGACCAGGAGCAGGGCACCGTGCTGCGGATGCCCTCCCCCGCCGCCCAGTTCCCCGGGGCGATGGCGCTGGGCGCGGCACGCTCACCCGAGCTCGCCCGGACGGCGGCGGACATCACCGGGCGCGAGCTGCGGGCCGTCGGCATCCGCCAGCCGTACGCGCCGATCGCCGACGTCAACGTCAACGCGGGCAACCCGGTGATCGGCGTCCGGTCCTTCGGCGCCGACCCCCGTCTGGTGGCCGACCTCACCGCCGCCCAGGTCAGCGGCTTCCAGGACGACGCCCGGCTGACCGCCGTGGCGAAGCACTTCCCCGGGCACGGCGACACGGCCACCGACAGCCACACCGGCCTCCCGGTGATCAACCACAGCCGCGCCGAGTGGGACCGGATTGACGCGCCGCCGTTCCGGCGGGCGATCCGGGCCGGCGTCGAATCGATCATGACCGCGCACATCGTGATCCCCGCTCTCGACCCGTCCGGCGACCCGGCGACGCTGTCGCCCAGGATCCTCACGGGTGTGCTGCGCGGTGAACTGGGCTTCCGGGGCGTCATCGTCACCGACGCGTTGAACATGGCGGGCGTACGCGCGAAGTACGGCGACGAGCGGGTGCCCGTCCTGGCGCTCAAGGCCGGCGCCGACCAGCTCCTGATGCCGCCGGACCTCGCGCTGGCCCGGGACGCGGTGCTGCGGGCCGTCGCCACCGGCGAGCTCACCGAGCGCCGGATCGACGAGTCGGTCCGGCGCATCCTCGGCATGAAGTACCGCCAGGGACTGGCCCACTCACCGCTGGTCGACGTCGAACGTGCGGTCCGGACGGTCGGCGCGCCCGAGCATCTCGCCGCCGTCGCCCGGGTCACCGACCCGACGCTCACCGCCGTCCGCAACGACGCCGGCGTGCTGCCGCTGCCCCGCGCCGACCGGTCGGTGCTGGTCACCGGCTGGGACAGCGCCGCCTTCGCACCGGTGGCGACGGTCGCCGCCGGGTTCACGGCCCGTGGCGCCCGGGCCACCGCCCGACCGGCGACGTTGCCGTCGGACGCGGTGATCGCCGCGACGGCCGCCCAGGCCGCCGAGCACGACCTCACCGTCGTGCTGGTGAACAAGGCGTGGGACACGACGGTCTCCGATCCGCGCGCCACCCAGCAGCGTCTCGTCGCGGCGCTGCTTGCCACCGGCAAGCCGGTGGTCGTCGTGGCGGTCCGCGACCCGTACGACATCGCGTATTTGCCGGGTGTGACCACCTACCTGGCGACCTACTCGTACACCCGGGCGGCGATGGACACGCTCGTCCGTGCGCTGCACGGCGAGCTGTCCCCGAGCGGGCGGCTGCCCGTCACGATCCCCACGGCCGAGGGCGGGGGCTCCGTGCTCTATCCCTACGGCCACGGCCTGAGCTGGTAGGAGGCAACCAATGCAGCGGAGGAATTTCCTGGTCGGCACGGGCGCACTGGGCGTGGGAGCGCTCGGGGTCGGCGCGGCCGTGACGCCCGCAGTCGCCAGCCCCCGTGGCCGTACGGTCCGCACCGGCCTCGACGAGTTGGTGTCCTCCGGGTTCGCCGAGCTCACCGGCCAGCGGGTGGGTGTCGTCTCCAACCCGACCGGTGTCGACTCGACCTACCGGCATCTCGTCGATCTGATGCACGGCTCCGACCGGGTGCAGCTGGTCGCGGCGTTCGGGCCCGAGCACGGTTTCCGCGGCTCCGCGCAGGCCGGCGGCAGCGAGGGCACCGGCGTCGACGCCCGCACCGGCATCACGGTGTACGACGCGTACGGCGCCTCGCAGGCCCGGTGGGAGGCCATGTTCACCGAGGCCGGGGTGGACACGGTGGTCTTCGACATCCAGGACGTCGGGGTTCGCTTCTACACCTACATCTGGACGATGTACACCTCGATGGTCGCGGCGGCCCGGGTCGGCAAACGCTACGTCGTGCTGGACCGGCCGAACCCGATCGGCGGGCGGGCCTACGGGCCGATGATGACCACCCCGTACACCTCGGGGGTCGGTCTGAAGGAGATCATCCAGCAGCACGGGATGACCGTCGGGGAGCTGGCCCGGTTCTTCAACGCCACGTTCCTGCCCACCGAGGCGGGGCGACCGGTCGACCTGGACGTGGTGCGGTGCAGGCACTGGAAGCGCGACGACCTCGCCGCCGACACCGGCGTGCCCTGGGTGATGCCCAGTCCGAACATGCCCACCCCGGACACCGCGCTGGTCTACCCGGGAACCGGCCTGTTCGAGGGCGTCGCGTCGATCACCGAGGGGCGCGGCACGTGCCGCCCGTTCGAGCTGATCGGCGGGCTGGCGACCGACTTCGACTACCACTGGGGTGACCGGCTCAACGCCCGGAACCTGCCCGGGGTCGAGTTCCGCGAGGCGTACTTCTCGCCCACCTCGGCCGGGCAGAAGCCGGACCTGCTCAACAAGCCCTGCGCCGGCGTGGAGGTCAAGGTCGTCGACCCGGCCGTGTACGACCCGATCCGCACCGGCGTGGCCATGCTGGTGGAGGCGCACAAGTATCCGGCGTTCGCCTGGCGACGCGACTCGTGGGACACCGTTCGCCCGTACTGGATCGACAAGCTCACCGGCTCGCCGCGGCTGCGTACCCAGATCGACGCCGGAGCCGACGTCGACGACGTCGTCGGCGCGTGGGCCGACGAGCTGGCCACCTTCAACCGGCGCCGCCGGCCCTACCTGCTCTACTAAGGAGTGCGGTCATGACCAGGTCGGTCCGTCGTCCGTTCCGCTCACTCGCGCTCGGCCTGGCCCTGGTGGTCGCGGGCACGACGCTGCCCGCCACCGGCGTGGCAGCGTCGCCCGCGTCCGGCCCGCCGACCGTCTCCCCCGCCGACATCCAGTTCCGGCACGACACGCTGCGCCGCGGCGGCGCCCGCCAGGTCGGGCTGCTCCCCGAGCAGGTGGACCGCCTGCCCGCCGACCTGGCGGCGTATCTCCAGCCGACGCCGGACCACCCCGGATACCCGGCGTACGCGGGCGCGGTGGTCCTGGCCGCCAAGGACGGCGTGATCGTTCAGCACGCCGCCGTGGGCAGCGCGGTGAAGTACGCGTCCGTCGGGCCACCGCCCGCTCTTGTCGGCGTGGAACTACCGGCCGACCAGCAGATCGCGACCCGACCCGACACCATCTTCGACCTGGCGTCGGTGTCGAAGCTGTTCACCACGGTCGTCACCATGCAGCAGGTGGAACGGGGGCGGGTGGAGCTGGACGCGCCGGTCGCCCGGTACGTCCCGGAGTTCGCCGCCGGCGGCAAGGCGGCGGTCACCGTCCGGATGCTGCTCACCCACACGTCGGGGCTGCCCGCGTTCGTGCCACTGTGGAGCAGGTACCCGACGCCGGCCGAGCGGTTCGCCGCCGCGCTCGCCACGCCGCTCGCGACCGGAGCGACACCCGGTGGCCAGTACGTCTACTCCGACCTCGGCCTGATCGCGCTGGGTGTGCTGGTGGAGCGGGTCACCGGTCGGCCGCTGGCCGACCTGGTCCGTGACGGCGTGACCCGGCCGCTGGGCATGACCGACACCGGCTACAACCCGGGCCCGGAGCGGCGGTCGCGGATCGCCGCGACCGAGTACCAGCCGTACGCCGGACGCGGAATGGTCTGGGGTGAGGTGCACGACGAGAACGCCTGGTCGCTCGGCGGGGTGGCCGGGCACGCCGGGGTGTTCTCCACGGCGGCGGACCTGGCCGTGCTCTGCCAGTCGCTGCTCAACGGCGGCGAGTACCGCGGCCGGCGGATCCTACGGTCGGACACGGTGCGCTCGATGCTGGTCAACTACAACGCGCCTCTGGAGTCGGCCTACCCGGAGAGCGACCGCGGCCTCGGCTTCGAGCTGAACAAGCACTGGTACATGATGGGCCTCTCCTCGCCGGTGGCCTTCGGGCACACGGGCTTCACCGGGACGTCGATCGTCATCGACCCGCTGTCGCACTCGTTCGTCGTCATGCTCAGCAACCGGGTGCACCCCGACCGTGGCTGGGGCAGCAACAACGTGGCCCGCCGTGCCGTCGCCCGCGACCTGGCCGAGGCGATGCCGGTGCGGCCGCGTTCGGCCAGCGCCTGGCGGGCCGATCCCCGCGACTCCGCGACGAGCACGCTCACGGCGCCGCTGCGCCGCCCCGCGCGGGGCGCCACGGCGAGCTTCCTGCTCTGGTACGACACCGAACCCCGCTACGACAGCGCACGATTCGAGGTCTCCACGGACGGCGGGCAGACCTGGGCGCCGGCCACCATGCGGCTCCGCGACGCCGGCCGACGGTGGAGCGCCGACGGCACGGTCACCGGCTACGGCGGCCGGGTGTGGTGGCAGGTCTCGGTGGCGCTGCCCGAGCAGGCCACCCACCTGCGGTGGAGCAGCAGCACCGACGGCTCCGGGCAGGGGCGCGGCGTCTACGTCGACCGGATCGCGGCGGCGGACCGGTACGGCCCGCTCTTCTCCGGCGAGGGCGCAGACGCCTCCCGGCTCGTCGCCGACGGGTGGTCACCCGCACGCAGCTGAGCTGTCCGCCCGGGGCCGGAGCCACCAGGCACTGGCGGTGGCCGGCCCCGGGCGAACGGGCGGCTGCGGCGCGCGTCGCGTCGAATCGCGTTGCGGCGGCCGGCGGGCGCTGCGAGGGTCGACGGATGCCAGCAGTGGACGGCGCCGACGTACGCGACGCGGCCGAGGAGATGACCCGGGTCCTGGACCCGCACCGGGACCGCGACTGGTCGGTGCCCGCCGGCACGCTGCGCTGGAGCTGCTGGACCACCGCGGCGCACGTGGCGCACGACCTGCTCGGGTACGCCGGCCAGGTCACCGGCCGACCCGACGACGCCTACCTGCCGTACGACCTGCGGGTCTCCCCCACCGCGACGCCGGCGCAGGTCCTCACGGTGGTCCGGGCCTGCGCAGGGCTGCTGGCTGCCGCGGTCGACACGGCGCCGCCCGAGACCCGGGCCTGGCACTTCGGCCCGTGCGACCCGGCCGGCTTCGCCGCGATGGGGGTGGCCGAGACCCTGTTGCACACCCACGACATCACCCTCGGCCTCGGCGTGCCGTGGCAGCCGCCGCACCGGCTGAGCGGGCTGGTGCTGCGGCGACTGTTCCCGGATTCCCCGCCCGGCGCGGCACCCGAGGTGCTGCTGTGGATGACCGGGCGCGGTGAGCTGCCCGGCCGGGAACGGCGCACCTCGTGGACCTGGCGCGCGGCGCTGGACTGACCGGCCCTCAGCCGACCGAGGGGGCGGTGAGCGCGTGCCGGTGGCCGTCGCGCGGGAATGGTGGGTACGCGGGCAGCACCTCCTGGAAGACGTAGCCGCTCTTCTCCGCCACCCGACAGGAGGCCGGGTTGTCCACCTGGTGCAGCAGGTCGAGGCGCTCCAGCCCGGGGAACTGCGCGAACGCCCAGCGGCTGAGCGCGGTGACCGCGCGCGGGGCGACGCCCCGACCGCGCGCCCACGCCGCCGTCCAGTAGCCGACCTCGGCCGCCGGCCGCCTGGGCGCGATCCGCTTGAGCACCACGCACGCCACGAGCAGTGGACCGTCCGCGGCGTCCTCCAGCACGGCGAAGGTGAACCGCCGGCCGTCGTCCCAGTCCCGCCGGGTCTGCTCCAGCCACTGACGCCCCTCGTCGACGGTGGTCAACGGGCGCCGGGTCCACCGATGCAGCACCGGATCCCGGTACGCCGCCAGCAGCGCGTCCAGGTCGTCGTCACGCCAGGGCCGCAGGACCAGGCCCGGCGCCGAAGGGGTGGCCACCGCTCGCAGCTCGATCGACATGGCCACATTCTGCCCGCACGCCTATGACCCGCCGGTGCCGGTCAGCTCACCGCCGCCGCCGGGCAGATCAGGTCGCCTGGCGGCGGCGCCACGGCAGCCACGCCCACCAGGACCGGCGTACCGGTGCGCCGGTGGGCGGCGGCCCGCCGGCAGGCGCCAGCGAGTCGGTGGACGTCCGGGATCCGGCGGAGGCGCGCTCCGCGCGCCAGCGGCGCACCACCTCGTCGGCGTTCACCGGCCGTACCGCCACCCGGGGACCCTCGGGGTTACGCAGCCAGGCCACGATCTGGGCGTTCAGCTGACCCACGAAGTCCCGGACGGACTGTTCGGTGGGCAGGTCGCGGACCTCGGCGGGGACCTGCTCGATGCACCGGCGCAGTTGCAGCGGAGTGGGCAGCAGCAGGTCGCTGGGGAGCGCCTCGCGCTCCAGGAAGCTCTTGATCCACCACGACTCGTCGTAGGGCGCGCCGCGGCCGGGAATGGGCTTGCCCATGCCGGGCAGGTTGTCGAACTCGCCGCGTTGTACGGCGCTCCGGATCTGCGACTCCACGGCCGCTTCCCACGCTTCGGTCACCCTGCGGCACCTCCCTGGCCACCGTAACGCGCCGCCTCCGGTCGGCGATGCGCACCGCAACGGGTCAGCGCGACCGGGCCGGCTGCCATTCCCGCCGCCGCCCGACGTGGGTGGTTGCCGCCGGGATGTCCGGTTGCGCAGCAGCAGGCCACGGCCTGGCAGGTGGCCCTGGGCCGGTATGGCCGCCCGGCCTACGGTCGGTGCGGGTGTCGGAGTGAACGGGGGGTTCGTCATGGTGGGTGCGGGTGCGCTGCTGGGTATCGCGCTGGTGGCGTTGGGGCTGGTGCTCACGCCCGGCCCGAACATGGTCTACCTGGTCTCCCGCTCGGTGGCGCAGGGCCGCCGCGCCGGGATGGTCTCGCTGCTCGGGGTGGCCGCCGGGTTCGGCGTCTACCTGGCCGCGGCGGTCGCGGGGCTGGCCGCCGTCTTCGTCCTGGTGCCGGCGCTGTACGCGGTGGTGAAGCTGGCCGGGGCCGGCTACCTGCTCTGGCTGGCCTGGCGGACGTTGCGCCCGGGTGGGCACTCCCCGTTCACGCCCGCGCCGCTGCCGCCGGACCGGGCGCGCCGGCTGTTCACCATGGGGCTGGTCACCAACCTGCTCAACCCGAAGATCGCCATCCTCTACGCCTCGCTGCTGCCGCAGTTCGTCGATCCGGGGCGTGGGCATGTGGCGGCCCAGAGCCTGCTGCTCGGTCTGACCCAGATCGCCGTCGCGTTGAGCGTGAACGCGTTGATCGTGCTCAGCGCCGGCGCGCTGGCCGGGTTCTTCGCCCGCCGGCCGGTGTGGCTGCGGGTGCAGCAGTGGGTGACCGGCACCGCGCTGGCCGCGCTGGCCGTCCGGATCGCCACCGACCGCTCCCGCGCGGCGATCGCCGCGCCCTGATCCGCGGGTCAGTGTCCCGGGTCGCGGTGCCGGCGGACCATCCCGGCGGCCAGCGGCGCTGGACGCGAGCGCCCGGGCGGCCAGCTGACGGCGCTTCGGCCGCCCGGCACTAGACTTCGCCCTCGATGGACGCCCAGCCCACCCCCGCCGAAACCCGCCCGTGCGCCCACTGTGGACGGCCGGTGCCGCAGCGTGTCGGCGCGGGTCGCCCGTTCCGCTACTGCCGGGACAACGACGGCGCCTGCCAGCGCGCCTCGCGCAACAGCCGGATGCGCCACCGCAACGCCCCCGGCCTGCCCGGTCAGGTGGCCCGCACGTGGGAGGCGGTGGACCGGCTCGACCAAATCGTCGAGACGTTGACCGAGTCGCTGCACGCCGAACTGTCCCCGGTGGGTGTGCAGCGCCAGCTCGCCCAGGCGCGCGCCGAGGCCGCCACCGAGATCGCGGCGGCGCAGACCGAACGCGACGAGGCCCGCGGTGACGCCGAGGACGCGGCGGCCGACGCGGCCCGCGCCCGCGAGCAGGCTCGCGCGGCGGCGGCCGACGCGCAGGAGGCCCGAC
>NZ_RCVI01000167.1:0-8124 GCF_003667455.1 Micromonospora sp. CV4
GCTCGCCGGCGCGCTGGCCGGGGCGGCGCAGCGGGCGGCGCTGCGCGACGCGGTGCTGGCGCTCGCCGCGGGCAGTTTCCGGGACGGCACCCGCGTCGCCGGCACCCCGGCGGAGCGGACCGCCAACATGCTGCTCGGCAACCGCGCCCGGGTGCTGCACGAGTTGGCCGACGTGAGCGCGTTCCTGGACGGGCTGGCCGCCGCGCTGCGGGCCGGCGACGCGGCGGCGCTCACCGCCCGGTACGCGGAGGCCGCCGCCGCCCGGTCGGCGCTGCTCGACCGGCGGTACGCCACGCGGGACCGGACGTTCCCGGCCGACGGTGATCATGCCGCCGAGGTGACCTGGCTGCGGGAGTTGGGCGACGCCGGTGGCCACCTGACCGGGTGCCGGGTCGACGCCGGCACCGTCGCCTACACGGCACGGCTTCCGGTGACTGACTAGGCTCAGGGGCATGGCGGCAGACGGCCCGGTGGTGCAGGTGCGCGGCGAGGCGTACCGGGAGGTGCCGCCCGAGCTGGCCCGGTTCGCGGTCACCGCGACGGCCCGGGACCGCGATCGCGAGGCCACGCTGACCCGGCTGGCCGAGCGCGCCGCCGCCGTCCGGGTGCTGCTCGACAGCTCCGAGCCGGTCGTGGCCCGGCGGGAGACCGGCGACCTGCGGGTCCGACCGGAGACCCGGCGTTCGGGCGAGCGGGTGGTGGCCTGGCACGGCAGCGTCACCACCACGGTCACCGTCACCGACTTCACCGCCCTCGGTGAGCTGATGCTCCGGCTGGCCGACCAGGACCAGGTCGAGGTGGCCGGTCCCTGGTGGGAGCTGCGCCCGGACAGCCCCGCGCACCGCGAGGCGCGGCACGCCGCGATCACCGACGCGCTGCTGCGCGCCCGGGAGTACGCCGAGGCGCTGGGCGCGCGGGTCACCGCGCTGATCGAGCTGGCCGACGCCGGCCCGGGCGACCGGCCGATGTTCGCCCGCGCGGCGTACGACGGTGGCGGCGGCGGGCCGGAGCTGGAGCTGGACCCCCAGCCACAGACCGTGCAGGCGGCCGTGCAGGCGCGGTTCACCATCAGCGACCCGGTTCTCGGCTGATGCCGCCGGCCCGGGTGCTCTCGGTCGACGAGCTGGTCGCGCGGGCGCGGACGCTGGCTGAGGCCGGTCCGCGGCAGCTGCTGGGCATCGCCGGTGCGCCGGGCGCCGGGAAGTCCACGCTGGCCGAGCAGATCGTTGCCGGGGTCGGTCAGACCGCCCGGCTGGTGCCGATGGACGGCTTCCACCTGGCGCAGTCGCAGCTGGTCCGGCTGGGGCGCGCCGATCGCAAGGGCGCGGTGGACACCTTCGACGCCAACGGGTACGTCTCGCTGCTGCGCCGGCTGCACCGGCTGGAGCCGACCTCGGTCTACGCGCCGGAGTTCCGCCGGGACCTGGAGGAGCCGGTGGCCGGGGCGATCGAGGTGCCGCCGTCGGTCCGGCTCGTGGTGACCGAGGGCAACTATCTGCTGCTGCCGGACTTCCCTTGGCAGGAGATCCGGTCGCTGTTGCACGAGGCCTGGTTCCTCGATCTGGACGCCGAGCTGCGGCAGCGCCGGCTGACCGCGCGGCACGAGGCGTTCGGGCGGTCGCCGGAGCAGGCGCGGGCCTGGGCGCTGGGCACCGACGAGGCCAACGCCTCTCTGGTCACGGGCACCGCCGGCCGCGCCGACCTGGTGGTCCGCCTGCCTGAGCCGCCTTCGCCCTGACCCGCGCGGGCCCCGGCGACCCGCCAGAACGGGCCGCTCGCGTCGCCTCGGGGCTGTGCTGATCAGTCCAGCTGACGGACCGGCCGGGCCGGGTTGCCGACCGCGAGCACGTTGGCGGGCAGGTCCCGGGTCACCACCGCGCCGGCGCCGACGACGGTGTTCGCGCCGATCGTCACCCCGGCCAGTACGATCGCGCCACCGCCGAGCCAGACGTTGTCGCCGATGGTGATCGGCTTCGCCGCTTCCCACTTGTCGCGGCGCGGCCCGGCTTCCACCGGGTGCGTCGGGGTGAGCAACTGCACGTTCGGTCCGACCTGGACGTCCGCGCCGAGGGTGATCGCGGCGACGTCGAGGAACACCGCGTTGTAGTTGACGAAGCTGCGTGGCCCGATCCGGATCTGCCAGCCGTAGTCGCAGTAGAACGGTGGGCGGATCCAGGTGCCGTCGCCCAGTTCGCCGAGCAGCTCGCGCAGCGCTGCGAGGCGAGCCTCCTCGTCGGTGGCCGAGCTGGTGTTGAAGCGTTCCATCCGCCGGGCGGCCTGGTCCAGGTCAGCGACGATCTCGGGATCGTCGGCCAGGTACGCCTCGCCGGCGAGCATTCGGTCCTTCATGGAAGTCACCCGCTCGATGATGCCGTTCCGACCGGGTAGGGGTTGGCTGGTCCGTCATTTTTTGGACTTCCTTATGCATACGCGGTATGCAACTCTGACGGTGGTCAATGCGTCTCTATCCGTAACGACGCTCCATCGAGGAGGATCCGTTGCATCGAAGCAGCAGAATGACCGCCGCCGCCGTGGTCGCCCTCATGCTGGGCAGTCCGGCAGTCGCCGTGGCAGCCCCGCCGACCACCGCCACCAGCCCGGACGCCGTCGGGCGCACCTCGACCGACGCCGCGTCTCCGACCACCACCGTCACCCTGCTCACCGGGGACCGGGTCACCGTCACCGGGTCCGGGTCCGCCGCCGTGCGTCCCGGCCCCGGGCGTACCGACATCCGCTTCCTCACCACCCGCGACGACGGCCACCTCACGGTGCTGCCGCAGGACGCCCTGCCACTGATCCGCGACGGCCGGGTCGACCGGCGGCTGTTCGACGTGACCGGGCTGATCGCCGCCGGGTACGACGACGCCCGTAGTGACCATCTGCCGGTGCTGGTGACCGGCGACGCGGGCGCCCGCCGGAGCGCCGCCGCTCCCGCCGGGTTGACCGTCACCACACAACTGCCGGCCATCGGCGGTGTCGCCGCGAGGGCGGACAAGCAGCGGGTCGCGGCGGTCTGGACGGCGCTCACCGGCGCCGGCGCCCGGGTCGGCACGGCGGGGGGTGCCGACCGGATCTGGCTCGACGGTCGCCGACAGGTCACCCTCGACCACAGCGTGCCGCAGATCGGCGCGCCAGCCGCGCACCAGGCCGGCTTCACCGGCCAGGGGGTCCGCGTCGCGGTGCTGGACACCGGTGTCGACGCCGGCCACCCCGACCTGGCCGGCCGGGTCGCCGAGGCCCGCAACTTCACCGAAGACACCGACACCCGGGACACCGTCGGTCACGGCACCCACGTCGCCTCGATCATCGCCGGCAGCGGTGCCGCGTCCGGAGGGAAGTACCGGGGGGTCGCCCCGGACGCCACGCTGCTCGCCGGCAAGGTCTGCGAGGAGGGCGGCTGCCCGGAGTCGGCGATCCTGGCCGGCATGCAGTGGGCCGCCGTCGACCAGCACGCCGACGTCATCAACATGAGCCTCGGCGGTCGGGACACGCCCGACGTCGACCCGCTGGAGGCGGCGGTCGAGTCGCTCACCGCGCAGACCGGCGCGCTCTTCGTGATCTCCGCCGGCAACGACGGCACGGATGGCTCGGTCGGCTCGCCGAGCACCGCGGACGCCGCCCTCTCGGTGGGCGCGGTGGACCGTGACGACGCGCTGGCCGACTTCTCCAGCCGGGGTCCCCGGGTGGGCGACGGCGGGCTGAAGCCGGACATCACCGCCCCGGGGGTGGAGATCGTCGCCGCCCGCGGAGAAGGCACGCTGCTGGGCGACGCGGTGGGGGAGGCGTACGTCTCGATCTCGGGCACCTCGATGGCCGCGCCGCACGTCACCGGCGCGGTGGCGCTGCTCGCCCAACAGCACAGCGGCTGGGCGGCGGGCCAGCTCAAGGCCACGCTGATGGCCTCGGCGAAGCCGCACCCGGCGCAGACCGCCTTCCAGCAGGGTGCCGGCCGCGTCGACGTGGCCCGGGCGATCACCCAGCAGGTGGTCAGCGACCCGGTCAGCGTCGCCTTCGGCCAGCCGGCCTGGCCGCACGGCGACGACACCCCGATCACGCGCGAGGTCGACTGGCGCAACGACGGCCCGGCCCCGCTCACCCTGGACCTGACGCTCGAGGTCACCGGCCCGGACGGTCAGCCGGCGCCCGCCGGCATGTTCGCCCTCGGCGCGAGCCAGGTGACCGTGCCCGCCGGCGGCACCGCGGGCACCACCGTCACCGCGGACACCCGGCTCGGCACGGACGGCTACTGGACCGGGCGGATCGTGGCCCGCTCCGGAACGACCGTGGCGGTCACCCCGGTCGGAGTGAACCGCGAGGTGGAGAGCTACCAGCTCACCGTGCGGCACCTGGACGCCACCGGTGCGGCCGCCACCGACCACATCACCGTCCTCGTCGACCTGGCCACCCTCACCACCTACGACCTGTACGACCCGGACGGCACCGTCGACACCCGGTTGCCCAAGGGCCGCTACGGACTCGTCAGCCTCCTCTTCGCCGAGGACGGGCTCGCCCAACTGGCCCAGCCGGAGCTGATCATCGACCGCGACACCACCGTGGCCGTCGACGCCCGGAAGGCCCGGCCGGTGCGTACCGCCGTTCCGGAGCGTACGGCCGCGCCGGCGCTCGTGGACATCGCAGCGAACTGGGTCGCCGACGACGGCGCCTACGGGTTCGGCGTGATCTCGCTCGATTTCACCGGGCTGTCCACCGGGCACCTCGGTCGTGCGGTCTCGGGTGACCGGTTCTTCGCCACGGTGAGCAGCCAGTGGTCGCAGCCGGAGGTCGCCATCAGCCCCTACCTGTACGCGCTCGCCGAGAAGTTCCCCGGACGGATGCCGACCGGCTTCGACAAGACCTACCGCAGTCGCGAGTTGGCCAGCGTCACGCACCAGTTCCGGGGCGGCTATCCGGGCCTGGTCGCCGAGCGGCTGGTCTTCCCGCACCTCGACCCGGATCTGGGCGCCTGGGCCGTCGGCCTGCCCACCGCGGTGCCGGGGCAGCGGGTCGAGCACCACAACACCCGCGGGCTGCGCTGGTCCTCCGAGCTGATGTTCTCGGTACCCACCGACGAGGGGTGGCCGGAGCGGAAGGTGTCGCTGAGCGCCGAACCGCGGGCGTACCGGCCCGGGAGGCACACCCGGGAGAGCTGGAACAGCGCGCCGTACGGGCCGTCCTTCCCGGCGCCGCGCTGGCCGGGGCAGGGCGTCACCCGGCTCGGTGACGAGATCCAGGTGGACGTGCCGCTGCACAGCGACGCCGAGGGGCACGCCGGCATCTCGTACGGCGACACCAATCGGACCGCCCTGTACCGCGAGGGTGTGCTGGTCGGCGAGTGGCCGGAGCCCGGTTTCGGGCAGTTCACGGTGCCACCCGGTGCCGCTGACTACCGGCTGGAGGTCTCGTCGAAGCGGAGCTTCACGGATCTCAGCACCGAGGTCAGTACGGCGTGGACGTTCCGGTCCCGGCACGTGCCGGGCGAGGACCACCGGGCCCTGCCGGTGTCCGCCATCCGGTTCACGCCACCGCTCGACGACACCAACACCGCCCGGGCCGGCCGGACCCTGGTCATCCCGGTGCAGGTGCAGCGGCAGCCCGGCGCCGCCGGGTCACGGGTGACCGGGTTGACCGTGGACGTCTCGTACGACGGCGGCCAAAGCTGGCGACCCGCCCACGTCCGGCACGGTGGACACGGCTGGACGGCCACCGTCCGGCACCCCGCCGGGGCCGGATACGCGTCCCTGCGGGCCACCGCCCGGGACGCCGCCGGCAACACGGTGACCGAACGGATCATCCAGGCGTACCGGCTGCGCTGAGGCGTACCCCGTCGGGTCCGCGGCCCAGTGCCGCGGACCCGGCGGGACCGTCAGTCGTTGGCGTGCAGGGCGGCGTTCAGCTCGATGCCGCGGCCGGTGCGCGGCCGGGCCTCCAGCGCACCGGTCACCGAGTTGCGCCAGAACAGCAGGCCGTCGACGCCGGAGAGGTCCCGGGCCTTGACCACCCGGCCGTCCGGCAGGGCGATCTTCGAGGCCGCGGTGATGTAGCAGCCCGCCTCCACCACGCAGTCGTCGCCGAGCGAGATGCCGACGCCGGCGTTCGCGCCGACCAGGCTCCGCTCGCCGATGCGAACCTTGTCCGTGCCGCCGCCGGAGAGGGTGCCCATGATCGAGGCGCCGCCGCCGATGTCGGAGCCGTCGCCGACCACGACGCCCTGCACGATCCGCCCCTCGACCATCGAGGTGCCGAGCGTGCCGGCGTTGAAGTTGACGAAGCCCTCGTGCATCACGGTGGTGCCGGCGGCCAGGTGTGCGCCGAGCCGGACCCGGTCGGCGTCGGCGATCCGTACACCGGCGGGCACCACGTAGTCGGTCATCCGGGGGAACTTGTCCAGCCCGTACACCGCCAGGTGGCGCCCGGCGGCCCGCTCGATCACCCGCAGCTCGTCCACCCGCTCCGGCGGGCACGGCCCGGCGGAGGTCCACGCCACGTTGGCCAGCTTGCCGAAGATGCCGTCCAGGTTGAGCTGGTTGGGCCGGACCAGGCGGTGCGACAGCAGGTGCAGCCGGAGGTACGCGTCCGGGGCGTCCTTGATCGGGTCGTCCAGCGAGCCGATCACGGTGACCACCTGGACGGTACGCAGACCAGGCAGCGACCGGTCGCCGAGCGCGGCCGGCGGCAGGTCGAGCACGTCCGTCTCGTCCTCACCGGCGACCAGCGGCAGTTCACCCAGGCCCAGCTTGCCGGTCGGGTACCAGGTGTCGAGCACCTGCTCGTCGGCCGTGACAGTGGCCAGGCCGATGCCCCAGGCGGAATCTGCGGACGTCACTGTTGCACCTCTCGGTCGCGGCCGGACCGGCCTCTGCTCACGACGGCGGGGCTCGCAAGCTCGCTCCTCGCGCTGGCCGCAGGCGGCCGCAAGCTCACTCCTCGCGCTGACAGACCTGAAGGTACCGTGCGAACCATGGAGAACCCGCTGACCCCCGAGGTCCTCGCCGATCCGGTGGCGCTGACCCGCGCCCTGGTCGACATCGAGTCCGTGTCCCTCAACGAGAAGGCGATCGCCGACTGCGTTGAAGAGGTGCTGCGGGGCGTACCGCACCTGACCACCCACCGGCACGGCAACACGGTGATGGCGCGCACCGACCTGGGTCGCGCGCAGCGCGTCGTGCTGGCCGGGCACCTGGACACGGTGCCGCTGAACAACAACTTCCCGTCCACCATGCGTGGCGACCTGATGTACGGCTGCGGCACCTCGGACATGAAGTCCGGCACCGCGTACGCGCTGCACCTCGCCGTGACCCTGCCCGAGCCGCGCTACGACGTGACGTACTTCTTCTACGAGGCCGAGGAGATCGAGTCCCGGTACAACGGTCTGCACCTGGTCGCGCAGGCGTACCCGGAGTGGCTGGAGGCGGACTTCGCCGTCCTGCTGGAGCCGACGTACGGCGTCGTCGAGGCGGGCTGCCAGGGCACCATGCGGGCCCTCGTCACGACCACGGGTGAGCGGGCTCACGCGGCGCGCTCCTGGCACGGGGTGAACGCCATCCACGCCGCCGGTGAGGTGCTGCGGCGGCTCCAGGAGTACGAGGGGCGCCGGATCACGATCGAGGGATGCGACTACCGCGAGGGTCTGAACGCGACCCGGATCACCGGTGGCGTCGCGGGGAACGTGATCCCGGACCACTGCGAGATCGAGGTCAACTACCGGTACGCCCCGGATCGCGACCCGGCGGCGGCGGAGGCGCACCTGCGGGAGGTCTTCGCGGGCTTCGAGCTGACCGTGACCGACGCGGCGGCCGGCGCGGCCCCGGGGCTGGAGGCGGCCCCGGCGAAGGAGTTCCTGGCGGCGGTCGGCGCGGCGCCGATCGGCAAGCTGGGCTGGACGGACGTGGCCCGGTTCGCGGCCATGGGCATCCCGGCGCTGAACTTCGGCCCGGGGGACCCGAACCTGGCCCACCACAAGGACGAGCACGTCGAGATCACCAAGATCCGCGACGGCGCCGCGACCCTGCACCGCTGGCTGACCCCGGCCTGACCCCGTTTCCGGTGATCAAGAGGTTTGCGTCAGCCGGGCCCGTTGTCGGCGACGCAAACCTCTTGATCAGCTCCGGAAGGGGTGGGGGAGAG
>NZ_RCVI01000150.1:0-8044 GCF_003667455.1 Micromonospora sp. CV4
CCCCCACCCCCACCCCCTCAGCGCCGGTGATCAAGAGGTTCGCGTCAGTTTCGAGCGGGATCCTGACGCAGACCTCTTGATCACCGGGTTGGTGGAGGGGTGGGAGGGTGAGGTGGCGGTCAGGCAGTGTCGGCGGTGGGGTCTGCGGTGGAGGGCGCGGGTCGCCGCAGCAGGCCCGGCCCGGCCGACGCGGGCGGGCCGACCGGTTCCCGCTCGACCGGGGCCGCGACGTGCGGGACGTGGTCCCGGTCCGATCGGCCTTCGCGGCCCGAGCCACCGCCCACCGGCTCCGGCGCGAGGGCTCCGAGCGACTCCGGCTGCACCGGCGCGAGGGCGCCGAGCGACTCCGGCTGCACCGGCGCGAGGGCACCGAGGGGCTCCGCCTGCACCGACGCGAGGGCGCCCAGGGGCTCCGGCTCGGCCGGGGCCAGATCGTCGAGGAGCGGCCGACGGCTGGAGGTGCGGACGCCGGAGGGTTCGGCGTCGGCCGCCTCACCGCCGGCGGGTCGAGGTTCCTCGGGCCGGGCGGGGCCGACCCCGGGCCGGCCGTTGCCGCGGCGCGGACTGGGTGCCGGACGGGCCGACAGCAACCGGGGCGGCACCGCCTCGGGGGCCGTGACCGGGGCCAGCCCGGCCACCACGGTGTTGACGATCTCGGCCGCGTAGGAGCCGTCCGGGTCGTAGTCGGGGTCGAAGACGGTCAGCTCGACGCCGAGGCAGTGCGGGGTGTCGACCAGGCCGGCGAGCAGGATCTCCAGCTCGGCGAAGGCGATCCCGCCCGGGTCCGGCGCGTCCACGGCGGGCATCACCGCCGGGTCGAGCACGTCCACGTCGATGTGCACCCAGTAGCCCGCGCAGTCGGCGAGCTGCTCATGGGCCCACTGGGCCGTCCGGGCGGCGCCCTCGGCGCGCAGCGCCGGCACCGGCCGGGTGACGATCCCGGCCGCCTGGAGGTCGAGCCGGTATTCGTCCTGCGCCCGGATGCCGAGCACCACCACGTCGATGTCCCGGAAGTAGGGTCGACGCCCCTCCAGCGCGGCCAGGTCGGCCTGCCCGCGCCCGGTGACCAGGGCCAGGTCCTCGCCGGCCGCCGCGCCCACGTAGGAGGCGTTGCCGGGGTGCCGGAAGTCGGAGTGCCCGTCCACGAAGACCAGCCCGATCCGCCCGCCGACCGCCTCGCCGAGGCGGTGCATGGCCAGCGCCGAGCCGAGCAGCACGGAGCAGTCGCCGCCCAGCACCACCGGGAACTCGCCCCGGTCGATGATCGAGCCGATCCGCTCGGCGAGCGCCAGCGAGTAGTCGGCGATCTCCCGGGCGTGGCACACCCCGTCGCCGGGCCGCCAGTCACCCGGGTCGTACCGGGGCGGGGTGATGCAGCCGGCGTCGCGGGCCCGCAGTCGGGCCAGCAGGTCGTGGTCGCGCAGCGCGCCGGGCGCCTTGGCGCAGCCCGGGACCGAGGTGGACGTCGGCGGCCGCAGACCGAGATTTGTCGGCGCGTCGAGGACGGCGATCCGGCGCATCATGAGCTCCCGTCCTCGGTGGTCGGGCGGGCCGGCCGGAACGCCGGCCCGCGCTGGCGTGCTACGAACTCAGAACAGGGCGCTGGCCAGGGCCCGGCGTGCCGAGGCGACCGCCGGATCATCCGGGCCGGCGATGGTGAACAGCGAGACCAGGTGCTGGCGTACGGTCTCGCGGTCCTCGCCGGCGGTGCGCCGGACCAGGCCGACGAGCCGGGCGTAGGCCTGGTCGGCCAGGCCGCTGAGCACCTCGATGTCGGCGGCCAGCAGCTGGGCCGCCACGTCGTCGGGGGCGCTCTCGGCGGCGGCCAGCGCGGCTGCCGGGTCGGCGCCGGCCACCCGGCGGGCCACCCCGACCTGGGCCAGACCCGCCTCGGCCGCGGCGTCCGCCGGGCTGTCGGCCAGGATCTTGCGGTACGCCCGCTCGGCGGCGTCCAGATCGCCGCTCATCAGCGCGTCGTCCGCCTCGTCGAGGCGGGGGTCCTCCGGCTCGGCGACGGCCACTCCACCGGCCTTGAGCACCGCCTGGATCCACTGGCGCAGCTGCGCCTCGGGCACCACGCCGGAGAAGGCGTCGATCGGCTGGCCGCCGACCACCGCGTAGACCATGGGGATGCCCTGGACCCGGAACATCTGGGCGATCCGGGGATTTTCCTGCACGTCGACCCGGGCCAGCACCCAGGTGCCGCCGCTCTCGGCGGCCAGCCGCTCCAGCACCGGGGCGAACTCGTCGCTCTCCGGGAAGCCGGCCGCGCCGAAGAAGACGATGACCGGCATGGCCATCGACCGCTCGAGCACGTCGGCCTGGATGGTCGCCTCGGTGACGTCGACGATGGCGGCGTCACCGCCGGCGGTGGGTGCGCCGGGATTGCCGGCGGACGGGCCGCCCTGCGGGGGTGTGCCGGGGCGGGTACTGGCTGGTGCGGGGCCGCGCAGCGTGCTGAGGTCGACCGCGCCGCGGGTGAAGATCGACGAGGTGATCCGTGGGTCGCTCATGGTTACCTAGTCTCGCACGTGAGCCCGCGATCTCCGCTCACCCGCAACTGGGACGTTGCAACTCTCACCCGCACCGCCCCAACCCCGTGATCATGCACTTTCTGCCCCGGAGACGCGGCATCTGCGGCATCTGCCGGGGCACAGGTGCACGACCGACGGGGTGGGGAACGGGGGTCAGAAGCGCGCGGGCTCCCGGTAGGTGCCCCACTCGGCGCGCAGGGCGTCGCAGATCTCGCCGAGGGTGGCCTCGGCGCGGACGGCGTCGAGCATGGCGGGGATCATGTTCTCGTCGGTGCGGCTGGCGTCGACCATCCGGGCGACCGCCGCGCGGACCGCGGACTCGTCCCGGGCGCCCTTGCGCTCGGCGAGCACCCGGCGCTGCTCCAGCTCCACCTCGTGCGAGATGCGCAGGATCTCCAGCTCCTTGGCGACCGTGCCGGTGTGGCAGTTGACGCCGACGATCTTCTTGTCGCCCTTCTCCAGCGCCTGCTGGTAGACGAAGGCCGACTCGGCGATGTGCCCGGTGAACCAGCCGTCCTCGATGCCGCGCAGGATGCCGGAGGTCATCGGGCCGATCTGGTGCGGCCCCTCCCCGCCGAGCTGCCGGATCCGGGCGAAGATCTCCTCCGCCTCGGCCTCGATCTTGTCGGTCAGCGCCTCCACGTACCAGGAGCCGCCGAGCGGGTCGGCCACGTTGACCACGCCGGTCTCCTCCATCAGCACCTGCTGGGTACGCAGGGCGATCTCGGCCGACTCGTCGGTGGGCAGCGCCAAAGTCTCGTCCAGCGCGTTGGTGTGCAGCGAGTTGGTCCCGCCGAGCACCGCGGCCAACGCCTCGACGGCGGTGCGTACGACGTTGTTGACCGGCTGCTGGGCGGTCAGCGACACCCCGGCGGTCTGCGTGTGGAACCGCAGCCACAGGGCCTTCTCACTGGTCGCTCCGTAGACGTCGCGCAGCCAGCGGGCCCAGATCCGGCGCGCGGCGCGGAACTTGGCGATCTCCTCGAAGAAGTCGAGGTGCGAGTCGAAGAAGAAGCTGAGCCCCGGCGCGAAGACGTTGACGTCCAGCCCGCGGCTCAGGCCCAGCTCCACGTAGCCGAAACCGTCGGCCAGGGTGTACGCCAGCTCCTGCGCGGCGGTCGAACCGGCCTCGCGGATGTGGTAGCCGGAGACCGACAGCGGCTTGTAGCGCGGGATCTCCCGGGCGCAGTACTCCATCAGGTCGCCGATCAGGCGCAGGTGCGGCTCGGGGTCGAAGAGCCACTCCTTCTGCGCGATGTACTCCTTGAAGATGTCGGTCTGCAGCGTGCCGTCCAGCTTGGACAGGTCGGCGCCCTGCCGCTCGGCGGCGACCAGGTACATGCAGAACACCGGCACGGCCGGGCCGGAGATGGTCATCGAGGTGGTGACGCCGGCCAGGTCGATGCCGTCGAAGAGCGCCTCCATGTCGGTGGCGGTGTCGATGGCGACGCCGCAGTGGCCGACCTCGCCGAGCGCCTGCGGGTCGTCCGAGTCGCGGCCCATCAGCGTCGGCATGTCGAACGCGACCGAGAGGCCACCGCCGCCCGCGCCGAGGATCATCTTGTAGCGCTCGTTGGTCTGCTGGGCGTTGCCGAAGCCGGCGAACTGCCGGATCGTCCAGGTCCGCCCGCGGTAGCCGGTCGGGTGCAGGCCCCGGGTGTACGGGTACTCGCCCGGCCAGCCGATGCGCTCGAACCCCGGGTAGGCGGCGCCCTCGGGCGGCCCGTAGACCGGATCGACCGGCATCCCGGAGAGCGTGGTGAAGTCCGCGTCCCGCTTGCGCGCGGAGTCGTACCGGGCCTGCCAGCGTGCCCGTCCGGCGGCGATCTCGTCGGCGTCCATGCGCAGGGCTCCTCCTCGGTCCTCGACTGCACGTCGAGTGTAGAGCCCTTGCCTGAACGATCGCTAAGTCACGTCGTACCGGTGGGTAACCTGAGCTGCGCCGACGGTCAGACGCTCGGCGTCGCCGGCCCGCCCATCGCCACGTCGTCGACCCGGATGTTGACCTCGTCCACCCGCAGCCCGTACGCCTCGACCGCCTCGGTGACCCGGGCCCGCACCTGCCCGGTGATCTCCGGCACCGGCTGACCGGCCTGGATGACGAGCACCAGGTTGACCACGGCGGCGTCCCCGGTCACATGCGCCGAACAGCCCCGCCGGGCATCGCCCACCTGGTCCAGGCCGACCCGGTCGAGGACCGAGTTGAAGAACCGGGCGACGTCCCCGCCCAACTCGGCCACGCCGGGCACCGCGCGCGCCGCCGCGACGGCGATCTTCTCGATCACCTCGTCGGAGACCTGCGTCGACCCGCCGGCCACCGCCGGCACCGTGGTCAGCTCCTGCGTCGCCTCGTGGTTCACGTCCCGCTCCCCCTGCTCCTCGCGCCACCGCGCCGGCACACCGGCCGGCCCCCACCGCCGTGGGGCGGTGCGAGCCTACAAGGACGGCGGGACGCGAGGGTGTCCCCGGTGGACGGTCAGCGGGCGACCTGGGCGAGCAGGGCGTCCGCCGCCGCGTACGGGTCGAGCGCGCCCTCGGCGACCGTGGCGGCGAGCGTGGACAACTCCGTACCGTCGCGCAGTGAACCGATCCGGGCGCGGAGCACGCCGAGCGCGATGGCCTCGATCTCGGCGGCGGCCCGCGCCTCCTGGCGGCGGCGCAGCTCACCGTGCTCGACCAGCCAGCCACGGTGCTTGTCGATGGCGGCGGCGATGTCGTCGATGCCCTCACCACGGGCGGCGACCGAGCGGACCACCTGCGGCCGCCACATCCCCGGGCCGCGCTCGCCGAGAGCGATCATGCCCTGGATGTCGCGGACGGTGGCGTCGGCGCCGTCCCGGTCGGCCTTGTTGACCACGAACACGTCGGCGATCTCCAGGATGCCGGCCTTGACCGCCTGGATCGCGTCGCCCATGCCGGGAGCGAGCAGCACCAGCGTGGTGTCGGCCAGCGAGGCGACCTCCACCTCGGCCTGCCCGACGCCGACGGTCTCCACCAGCACCACGTCGCAGCCGGCGCCCTCCAGCACCCGGACCGCCTGCGGTGTCGCCGCGGCCAGTCCGCCGAGGTGCCCCCGGCTGGACATGGACCGGATGTAGACGCCCGGGTCGGTGGCGTGGTCCTGCATCCGCACGCGGTCACCGAGGATCGCACCGCCGGTGAACGGGCTGGACGGGTCGACCGCCAGCACGCCGACCCGGTGCCCACGCTCCCGCAGCGCGCGGACCAGCTCGTTGGTGGTGGTCGACTTGCCCACACCGGGCGAACCGGTCAGCCCCACCACCTGGGCCTGACCGGCGTACGGCGCCAGGGCGGCGGCGATCTCCGGCAGCAGCTCGTCGCCGTTCTCGACCAGCGTGATCAGTCGGGCCACCGCGCGAGGGTCACCCGCGCGGGCCCGCTCGACCAGCAGGGGCACGTCCCGGCTCCGGCGCACCGATGGCGCGCCGCCCGCCGGAACGTGCTCGACCGCTTCGCTCACTGGTTGGTCTCAGCCTTTCCCGGAACATGGATGATCAGCGCGTCCCCCTGGCCGCCACCGCCGCAGAGCGCGGCCGCGCCGGTGCCGCCGCCGCGCCGCTTCAGCTCCAGCGCGAGGGTGAGCACCAGTCGGGCGCCGGACATGCCGATCGGGTGGCCCAGCGCGATCGCGCCACCGTTGACGTTGACCTTGTCCGCGCTGATGCCCAGGTCACGGGTGGACTGGATGCCGACCTGGGCGAACGCCTCGTTGATCTCGATGAGGTCCAGGTCCTCGACGCTCAGGCCGCCCTTCTTCAGTGCGTGGTTGATCGCGTTGGACGGCTGCGAGTGCAGGGAGTTGTCCGGGCCCGCCACGTTGCCGTGCGCGCCGATCTCGGCCAGCCAGGTCAGCCCCAGCTCCTTGGCCTTCGCCATGCTCATCACGACCACCGCGGCGGCGCCGTCGGAGATCGGCGAGGAGCTGCCGGCGGTGATGGTGCCGTCCTTGGTGAAGGCGGGACGCAGCTTGGCCAGCGACTCGACGGTGGTGTCCGGACGGATGCCCTCGTCCTCGCTGATGACCAGCGGGTCGCCCTTGCGCTGCGGGATCACCACGGGGGTGATCTCGTCCGCGAAGTGGCCGTTCTTCTGGGCGGCGGCGGCCCGCTGGTGGCTGGCCGCGGCGAAGGCGTCCTGCTCCTCGCGGGAGATGCCGTGCTTCGTGCCGATCCGCTCGGTGGACTCGCCCATCGAGCAGCAGTCCCAGGCGTCGCTGAGCCCGTCGTGCGCCATGTGGTCCTTGACCACCACGTCGCCGTACTTGTAGCCGGAGCGCTGGCCGAGCAGCAGGTGCGGGGCGTTGGTCATCGACTCCATGCCGCCGGCCACCACGATGTCGAACTCGCCGGCCCGGATGAGCTGGTCGGCCAGGGCGATCGCGTCCAGGCCGGAGAGGCAGACCTTGTTGATGGTCAGCGCCGGCACGGACATCGGCACGCCGGCCTCGACCGCCGCCTGCCGGGCCGGGATCTGGCCGGCGCCGGCCTGCAACACCTGGCCCATGATCACGTACTGGACCTGGTCCGGGCTGACGCCGGCGCGCTCCAGCGCCGCCTTGATCGCGATCCCGCCGAGCTTCGTGGCCGGGAGGTCCTTGAGGTTGCCCAGCAGCCGCCCCATCGGGGTCCGCGCGCCGCTGACGATCACCGAAGCCATGCCTGCCTCCGAGGGGGGTGCCGAGCTGTACGCCTTAACGATTGTTCGGCCAGACTAGCGCCATGGCTGAGAACTCCCCCGCCGAGCCCGGTGCGGACTACGTCACAGACATCGGGCTTCGCAAGATTGACCACGTCGGAATCGCCGTGGCCGACCTGGACGCCGCGATCGACTTCTACCAGCGGACGTTCGGGATGCGCTGCGTGCACACCGAAACCAACGCCGAGCAGGGCGTCCGGGAAGCGATGCTGGCCGTCGGGCCGACCGCCGAGGGCGGCTGCGTGCAGCTGCTCGCCCCCCTCACGCCGGAGTCGACGATCGCCAAGTTCCTGGACCGCAACGGGCCGGGCGTGCAGCAGGTCGCGTACACCGTGGTGGACATCGACGTGGCCTGCGCCGCGCTGCGCGAGCGGGGCGTACGGCTGCTCTACGACGAGCCGCGGCGCGGCACCGCGGACTCCCGGATCAACTTCGTGCACCCCAAGGACGCCGGCGGCGTCCTGGTCGAACTCGTCGAACCCGCCACCACCCACTGACAGATCGCCCCGCCCCGGCTCTGACGCCGCGTGGTCGCGCGGGGCAAGACACCGCGCCGCCGCGGGGGGCAAGACGCCGCGCGGGGGCAAGACGCCGCGCGGGGCAAGACGCCGCGCGGGGCAAGACGCCGCGCGGGGCAAGACGCCGCGCGGGGCAAGACGCCGCGCGGCCGACCTCTGACGCCGCGCCGCCGCGCGGGCAAGATCGCGCAACTTCGGGGATGTAGTGGCCTCCGCCGCCCGCGAGGCAACTACATCCCCGATGTTGTCGCCTCCGCCCGTCGCTCCCCCGTCGCC
>NZ_RCVI01000369.1:0-7972 GCF_003667455.1 Micromonospora sp. CV4
ACCCCACCCAACTCCCCCGCCGCAACCACTACCACCGGCGCACGTGACCTCCCCACGGATCTGAGCCCACAACGACCGGAGCCGACAAGCGGACCGGAACCAGCAAACGAACCGGAACCAGCAAACGAACCGGAGCCAGCGAACGAACGGGAGCCAGCGAACGAACGGGGGCCAGTGACCGAGCTGAAGGCGGCTGTGACGGGGGCCGCACCGAGCGGGGCATCGATGGGCACGCGTCGGTCCTAGGGTCGAGGTGTGGGCATGCGGGCGGGGGTTCGCGGCCGCTGGCGGTCGCTGTCGCCGCTGCCGCCGCCCGGCCGGCTGCGCACCCTGTCGCTGGCCACCCTCGCCAACACGGTCGGCACCGGGCTGTGGGTGACCGGGGCGGCGCTCTACCTCACCCGGGTCGTGGGGCTGACCCCGACCGAGGTGGGGCTGGGGCTCACGCTCGCCGGCTTGGTCGGGCTCACCGCCAGCGTGCCGCTCGGCGGGCTGGCCGACCGGCGTGATCCCCGGACCCTCCGGGCGGCCCTCCAGCTGGTGCAGGCCGCCGTCGCCGCCGCGTACCTGCTGGTGGACTCGTTTCCCGTATTCCTGCTGGTGGCCACCCTGGACGCGCTGCTGGTCTCCGGCAACCTGGCGGTCCGCGCCGCGCTGGTCGCCGCGGTGGGTGGCCCGGACGGCCGGGTGCACGCCTTCGCCACCCTGCGCGCGGTGGCCAACCTGGGCGTGGCGCTCGGCGCGGGGCTGGCCGGGTTCGCGCTGGTGGCGGACACCGGTTGGGCGTACCGGCTGCTGGTGCTGGGCAACGTTGCCACCTATCTGGTCTCGGCGACGCTGATCATGCGACTGCCGGCACACCCGCGGACGAAGCCAACGAAGCCGACGGAACCAGCGGAACTGACGGAGCCGACCGAACTGACGGAACCAATGGAGCCGACGCAACTGACGGAACCAACGAAGCCGACGGAACTGACGGAACCGGCGGCCGGCGGGCGGCGCGGGCCCGGACGGGCGTTGCGCGACGGGCCGTTCCTCCTGGTCGCCGGAGCCTCGGCGGTGCTCTCCCTGCACTGGGTGGTGTTGACGCTGGTGCTGCCGCTGTGGGTGGTGACCCGCACCGACGCGCCGCCGGTGACCGTGTCCGCGGTACTGCTGGTCAACACGCTGCTCACCGTGCTGCTCGCGGTACGCCTGAGCCGTGCTGCACGCCGCGCGCTGCCGGCGGCGGCGACGATGCGCCGGGCCGGGCTCGTGCTCGCGGCGGGGATGTTGCTGTGGGCCGCGACCGCCGCGGCGCCGACCCCGGCGGCGGTCGGCCTGCTCCTGGCCGCCACGGTGGTCTACACCCTCGGCGACCTGTGGCACGCCAGCGCCGGGGCGGCACTGGCGTACGACCTGGCCGCCCCGGACGCCATCGGCGCCTACCAGGGGGTGGACGGCCTGCTCGCCGGGCTGGCCCGCGCGGCCGGGCCGGCCCTGCTGACCTGGCTGATCATCGACGGCGGCCCGGTCGGCTGGCTGGTGCTGGCCGGGCTGCTCGCCGTCACCGGTCTGGCCGTGCCGCCGCTCACCCGACGGGCCCTGGCGAGACGCGCCGAATCACGTCCGGCCAGCGATCAGCCGATCTCCTCGTCGACGTAGCACCAGCGCCAGGCCTCGCCCGGCTGCACGGAGCGGATCACCGGGTGGCCGCTGGACTCGAAGTGCTTCGTCGCGTGCTGGTACGGCGACGAGTCACAGCAGCCGACGTGCCCGCAGGTCAGACAGGCCCGCAGGTGCACCCAGTCGGCGTTGCCGATGGCGACGCAGTCGGGGCACTCCTCGGTGGTGTGTGGCTCCACCGCACCCGCCTCGGTCAGGTGCTGACAACTCACTTCTGGACCTCCCGCAGCAACGACTCTTCCAGGTCCAGGTCACGATAGGCCCGCACCAGCACCTCCTCCGGAATCCGACCGGAGTCCCGGGCAGCCCGGAACACCTCCCGCTCGGCGTCGATCATCTCTTGTCGCAGCCGACCGTACGCCTGCGACGGGGTCTCCCGCTCGGCGCCACCGAGCCGTTCCCAGGCCATGTTGGTGCGGTCCTCCGACGCCCGGCGCAGCCGGTCCACCACCGCCTCCGGGGCGCTGTCGGCCAGCTCGTCGAGGCGCTCCCGGGCGGCCCGGCTGGCCTGCTGCTGCACGCCGGCGGCCGACAACGCGTCCTGCACCGGGTCGTCCTGGGGCAGCTTCAGCCGGCGGGCGACGAACGGCAGCGTGGCCCCCTGACCGACCAGGGTGACCACGATCACCGCGAAGGCCAGCCAGATGAACAACGCCCTCGGGTACGGCCGGTCGTCGGCCAGGGTCAGCGGCAGGGCCAGCGCGGCGGCCAGGGTGACCACACCCCGCATGCCGGCCCAGCCGATGACGATGGGGAACTTCGGCGACGGGGCCGGGTCCCGGCGACGGATCCGGGGGACCAACCGGGCCAGGTAGGTGGCCGGGAAGAGCCAGACGAACCGGGTGAGGAAGACGGTGGCGAGCACGGCGAGGGTGATCGCGGTGAGCGAGCCGAACGGCTCGTCGAGGTCCCGCAGCACGTCCGGCAGCTGGAGCCCGACCAGCAGGAAGACCAGCCCCTCCAGCAGGAAGCGGGCCAGCCGCCAGAACGCGCCGACCTGCAACCGGGAGGCGGCCGAGAGCAACCGGGGCAGCTTGTGGCCGAGCACCAGCCCGGTGACCACCACCGCGACGACGCCGGAGGCGTGGACCTCCTCGGCGCCGAACACCACGGCGAAGGGGATGATCAACGACAACGCGTTGTCCAGCAGTGGATCGTGGATCCGCCGGTGCAGGAAGCCGAAGACCACCGCACCGAGCAGACCGATCAGGATGCCGCCGCCGGCGGACCGCAGCACCTCGACGGTGACGTTTGCGGTGCCGACCGCCGAACCGGCGGTCGCCAGCGTCGCGACCCGGAGCAGCACCAGCGCCGTCGCATCGTTGACCAGGCTCTCCCCCTCCAGGATGGTGACCACCCGGCGGGGCAGCCCGACCCGCCGGGCGACCGCGGTGGCGGCCACCGCGTCCGGCGGCGCGACCACCGCGCCGAGGGCCAGGCAGATCGCGAAGGGCACCTGCGGCAGCAGCAGGTGCAGCACGAACCCGACCACGAACGCGGTGAACAGCACCAGGCCGACGGCGAGCAGCAGGATCGGCCGGATGTTGTTCTTGAACGCCGGCACCGAGGTCTCCAGCGCTGCCACGTAGAGCAGCGGCGGCAGGATGCCGACCAGCACCAACTCCGGGTCAAGGTGCACCTGCGGAAGGCCCGGTACGAAGGAGAGCGCCAGACCGAGTACGACCAGCACGATCGGCGCGAGCAGGCCGAGCCGGCGGGCCAGCGCCGCGCCCAGGGTGGCGATCGCCAGGAAGACGACGACCGGAAACAGGCTTTCCATGGGGTACGAGCCTAGGGTGCGACGGACCGCGCCCTGATCACGAGGCCGTCCGCAGCTTCGGCAGCACCTCGGCGCCGAACGCGTCGATGAACCCGCGCTGCTCCTGCCCGACGTGGTGCAGGGCGATCTGGTCGAACCCGAGTTCCACGTACTCCTCCAGCCAGCCCACGTGCCGGCCCAGGTCGGCCGAGACGTTCACGACCTGCGCCACCCGTTCCGGCGGCACGTCGGCCGAGACGACGTCGAAGTGCTCGACGGTCTCCAGGTCCCAGCAGACCGGCGGGGCGAAGACGTTGCTGCGCCACTGGTCGTACGCGAGCGCCTCGGCCTGCGCCTGCTCCGGCGCCCAGCTGACGTGCACCTGCAGGTGCAGCGGACCGCGTCCGCCGGCGTCCCGGTACGCGTCGATCATTTCGCGCAGGTGGGCCGTCGGCGCGTTCACCGTGATCAGCCCGTCCGCCCACTCGGCGCACCAGCGGGCGGTGGCGACGCTGACCGCGGCGCCGACCAGCGCGGGTGGCTGCTCGGGCCGGGTCCACAGCCGGGCCCGGTCCACCCGGACCAGACCGTCGTGGCTGACCTCCTCGCCGGCCAGCAGTGCGCGGATCACGTCCACGCACTCGCGCAGGCGGGCCGCGCGTACGTCCTTGCGCGGCCACGGGTCGCCGGTGATGTGCTCGTTGCTGGCCTCACCGGTGCCCAGCGCGGCCCAGAACCGGCCCGGGTACATCGCGCCGAGGGTGCCGATCGCCTGCGCGATGATCGCCGGGTGGTAGCGCTGGCCGGGGGCGTTGACCACGCCGAACGACATGCCGGTGGCCTGCAGCGCGGCGCCCAGCCAGGACCAGGCGAAGCCGGATTCGCCCTGCCGGGCGCTCCACGGGGAGAAGTGGTCCGAGCACATGGCGGCGTCGAAGCCGGCCCGCTCGGCGTGCATCACCGCCTCCAGCAGGGCGCGCGGGTGGATCTGCTCGTGGGACGCGTGAAAGCCGAACACCGTCATGGACGCACTTCCTACCCAGGACGGCGTCCGGTTGAACCGCTCGGGCCGGCCGCCCGCCGGTTACTCGGCGTGCGCGCCCGCGCCGGCCGAGGCCGCGCCCTCCCCCACCCAGACCGTCTTGGTGTTGCAGAACTCCCGCATGCCCAGCGCGGACAGCTCCCGGCCGTAGCCGGAGTTCTTCACGCCGCCGAACGGCAGCTCCGGGAAGGAGGTGGTCATGCCGTTGATGAACACGTTGCCGGCGTCCAGGTCGGTGGCGAAGCGCTCCTGCTCGGCCGGGTCGCGGGTCCAGGCGTTCGAGCCGAGCCCGAAGGAGGTGCCGTTGGCCACCTCGATCGCCTCCTCGTACGACGACACCCGGTACAGCCCGGCGACCGGGCCGAAGACCTCCTCACGCCACATCCGCATCTGCGGGGTGAGGTCGGTGACCACCGTCGGCGGGTAGAACCAGCCGTCCCCGGCCGGCAACTCGCCGCCGCAGAGCACGGTCGCGCCGTTGTCCACCGCGTCGCGCACCTGGGCGTGGACCTCGTCGCGACCGCCCTGGCTGGCCAGCGGCCCCACGTCGGTGTCCTTGTCCATCGGGTCGCCGACCCGCAACGCGGCCATGTTCGCGGCGAACTTCTCGGCGAAGGCGTCGAAGACGTCGGTGTGCACGATGAACCGCTTCGCCGCGATGCAGGACTGGCCGTTGTTCTGGCAGCGCGCGGTGGTGGCCACCTCGGCGGCCCGGTCCAGGTCGGCCGAGGGCATCACCACGAACGGGTCGCTGCCGCCCAGCTCGAGCACCGTCTTCTTCAGTTCGCGGCCGGCGACCTGGGCGATGGAACGGCCGGCGCGCTCGCTACCGGTGAGTGTGGCGGCGCGTACGCGGGGGTCGCTGAGGATCCGGTCGACGGCCTCCGAGCCGACCAGCAGGGTGGTGAACGCGCCCTCGGGGAAGCCGGCCCGGCGGAACACGTCCTCCAGCAGCAGCGCGGTCTGCGGCACGTTCGACGCGTGCTTGAGCAGGCCGGTGTTGCCGGCCATCAGTGCCGGCGCGGCGAAGCGCATCACCTGCCAGAGCGGGAAGTTCCACGGCATCACGGCGAGCACCGGGCCGATCGGCTGGTAGCGGATGAACGCCCGGGTCGCGGTCACGGCCTTGGCGTCGGCCGGCTCGTCGGCGAGGAACGAGGGCGCCCGGTCGGCGTAGAACCGGCAGGCCGCCGCGCACTTGGTCACCTCGGCCTGCGCCGCGACGTACGTCTTGCCCATCTCGGTGGTCATGATCCGGGCGATTTCGTCCCGGTCGGCCTCCAGCAGGTCGGCCGCGGCGTGCATCCACCGGGCCCGCTGGTCGACGGTGGTGCCGCGCAGCTGCTGGTACGCGAGTTCGGTGCGCTCGATGGCGGCGTCGAGCTGCTCGGTGGACATCGCTTCGTAGGTCTTGAGCACCTGTCCGGTGGCCGGGTTGGTGGTGGCGATGGGCATCTCGTCCTCCTGTCACTCGAACAGTGAGTGCCTGACGCCCGGCTCCTCGCGGCGGCGGGCGGCGCGGCGCCGCTGGATCACGACCAGGTCGACCACGGCGACCACGGCGAAGATCGCGCAGAGAACGCCGAGCCAGGCGAGGTCGGCCCAGAACGCCAGCACCGCGAAGAGCACCATGATCACTAGCCCGAAGCCGGCGAGGGCGAGGCGGAGGTTCAGCGCGCTGTACGCGTGGCCGACCGTGCCACGGGCACGCCGGGGCTGCGATCTCGTCATAACTCCCGACCTACCCCAGATCGCCAGCGTTAACCCGGCCTCGCGGCGTGACCCGCGTCCGTAGCACATCGCGCCGCCACGCCGGGCGCTCTGCCGCATACCCGACAGCAACTTCCCGGCAGACCGCGTCCTACGCATAGAGTTACCGCGCTGTCGCTCTGTGCTGCGAGACGGGGGATGTCATGCCTCGACGCTGGGTCGCCGCGCTGGCCTGTCTCGCGGCGCTGGTCGCACTGGCCTGCGAGGGCGGCACCTCCGCGACTCCCCGCCCCACCAAGGGCACTCCGCAGCCCGGTGGCCCCGGCAGCATCGCCGCGCTCGGCGACTCGATCAGCACCGGCTTCGCGTCCTGCCTGGTGTTCACCTCCTGCGAGCGCAACTCCTGGTCGACCGGCGACGGCCTGCGGGTGCGCAGCCTCTACCGGCGGCTGCTCGACCAGGACCCCACGATCCGCGACCGGACGTACAACCACGCCCGGCCGGGTGCCCGCGCCGACGCGCTGGAGGGCCAGGCGAAGGCTGCGGTACGCGACCGCGCCGACTACATCACCGTGCTGATCGGGGCCAACGACGTCTGCCGGGGTGGCGTCGACGCCATGACTCCGGTGGCGCGGTTCCGGGCCGACGTGGACCGGGGCCTTCGGGCGCTGCGGACCGGCCGGCCGAAGGCCCGGGTGCTGGTGGTGAGCATTCCCGACCTGTACCGGCTCTGGGAGGTCGGACACGGCGACTCCCGGGCGGTACGCGCCTGGCGGCGGGGCGTCTGCCCGGCCCTGCTGGCCGACGCGACCTCGACGGCCCCCGCAGACCGGGCCCGCCGGGCCGCCGTCCGGGACCGGATCGACGCCTACAACGCCCAGTTGGTGGCCGCCTGCCGGGCGTACGGGTCACGCTGCCGGCACGACGGCGGCGCGGTGCACAAGGTCCGGTTCACCCTGGACCTGCTGAACCCGCTGGACTGGTTCCACCCGAACGCCGGCGGGCAGGGGCGGCTCGCGGAGGTGACCTGGCGCGCCTCCGGCCTGGCCGACTGACCGGCCGGACACACCTGCGGACGGGCGGGTCAGGGGTCTCGGGGCTCCGGCACGGTGGCGCCGCGCGGGCGGTAGAGCGCACGGGACCGCTCCGCGAGATCCTTGGTGGCCGACGAGTTGGCCCAGGTGCCGAGCACGATCGCCGCGCCGGGCACGACCTTGGCCACCATCCGCTTGGCCGCCCGGACGCCGGCCATCTGCGCCAGCCGTACGCCGAGCCGCAGCATGACGTGGCCGAGTGGACGCTGGCCGCCCAGGCCGAAGAGCGCGTCGGCGCGTTCCCGGCCGGCGGCCACGCCGAGCGCCAGCCGGGCGCTCTCGGCGACCTTGTGCACCCGCTGGAGCACCAGCAGGTCGGTGGCCCGGTCGGTGTGCAACGGGTCGACGTCGTACGCGGCGGCGATGTGCAGGACCATCCGCGCCTGGGTCCAGGCCAGCACACCCACGTCGAGCACGGCGCCGGGCAGCCCGGCCGCGCCGGAGACGGCACCGGAGAGGCGGGCCAGGTTGAGGAACTTGCGGGCCGCCTGGTCGGCCAGGACGTCGGCCGCGACGCCGGGCTGATCGGCCCGGGCGCGGGCGGCCCACTGGGCTGCCTCCGGCCCGAGCCGGCGCACCGCCTCCAGGGCGAGGTGCTCCGGCGCGTACTGCGGATCCGCGCGCATCCGGTCCCAGAGCCGGGCCGGCGGACCCTCGGGGGCGTCCACCGGAGGGGTCGGCAGGTCGGTGGACGGTTGGGGG
>NZ_RCVI01000435.1:0-7964 GCF_003667455.1 Micromonospora sp. CV4
CCCTGCCGGAACCGGCCGACGAGTCGGCGGACGGCGCCACGGACGCGGCCCGGCCCGGCCCGGGCGCCGCCCGGCCGGGGTCGGGCGGCGGCGCGTCTTCTGGGCCACACCCGCCGCGGCAGAGCCGTGGCCGATAGTCTCGCGGCATGTCGGAGCACTCAGCAGACCCCTCATCGACGGTCGCCGCAACCGGCCGTCCCCTGGCGGCCAAGGCCGTCATCCCGGCCGCCGGACTGGCCACCAGGTTCCTGCCGGCCACCAAGGCGGTGCCCAAGGAACTGCTGCCGGTGGTGGACCGGCCGGTGTTGCAGTACATCGTCGAGGAGGCCGCCCAGGCCGGCATCGTCGACGTGTTGCTGATCACCGGTCGGGGTAAGACGTCGATGGTGGACCACTTCGACCGTCGCCCGGACCTGGAGACCAGGCTGGAGGAGAAGGGCGACGCCGAGCGGCTGGCCGCCGTTCGCCGGCCCAGTGACCTGGCCGAGATCTACACCGTCCGGCAGCCGGAACAGCTCGGGCTCGGCCACGCCGTCGGGTACGCCGAGGCGCACGTCGGCGACCAGCCCTTCGCGGTGCTGCTCGGCGACGAGTTCGTCAAGCCGTCCGAGCCGTTGCTGCCGGCCATGCTGGAGCTTCAGGCCCGCACCGGTGGCGTGGTGCTCGCCTTCTTCGAGGTCGACCCGGCTGACACCAAGCGGTACGGCATCGCCTCCGTCGAGCCCGCCGAGGCGGAGCTGACCGACATCGGCGAGATCGTCAAGGTGACCGGCATGGTGGAGAAGCCGCAACCGGAGGACGCGCCGAGCAACCTCGCGGTGCTCGGCCGCTACGTGCTGCCGGGCGCGATCTTCGACGCGATCCGGCGGACCAAGCCGGGCAGCGGCGGCGAGATCCAACTGACCGACGCGATGGAGCTGCTGCGCACCGAGGGCATCCCGGTGCACGCGATCGTCTACCGGGGCACCCGCTACGACACCGGGATGCCACTGGGGTACCTCCAGACGGTGGTGCAGATCGCCGCCGAGCGCGAGGACATGGGCGCCGAGTTCCGCTCCTGGCTGGCCGACTTCGTCAAGGCCGACGCGGCAGGCGGATCTGGTACATGACCGCGACGGCCGACGCCGAGGCGGCCGCGAACGAGTTGACGCCGCTCGCCGACTACCTGGGCAGCGTGCTGCGCAGGTTACGAGCGCTGCCGCCACTCGACCTCGACCTCACCCAGGCGTACGGCAACGTCCTCGCCGAGGACGTCGTCGCGCCGCACGCCTTTCCGGCCTTCGACCAGGCGGCCGTGGACGGGTACGCGGCCCGCTGGGAGGACATTTCCGGAGGGGGCCGGGGGCCGAGCTACGTCCCGGCCCCCTCCGGCACGCCCGGTGGCCGGAGCATCCGGCTCAACGTGGTCGGCGACCTCGGCGCGGCGAGTTGGCGGCCCGTCCGGCTCACCCCGGGCTCGTGCTTCTCGGTGGCCGCCGGCTCGCCGTTGCCGGTCGCCGCCGACGTGGTGGTCCCGGTGGAGTGGACCGACCAGGGCATGGCCGCGGTGGAGATCTTCCGCACCCCCAAGCGGGGGTACGGGGTACGCCGCGCCGGTGAGGAGTTGCCCGCCGGCACGCTGCTCGCCCGGGCCGGCACGTACGTCTCCCCGGCCCTGGTCGCGGTGTTCGCCGCCACCGGCATCGGGCACGTGGTGGTCCGGCCCAGCCCACGCGTGGTCATCGTGGCCACCGGCGACGAGCTGGTCGACGTGGGCCGGGGCAGCCAGCCCGGGCAGGTGGTGGACGCGAACTCCCACGCGCTGACCGCCGCCGCGGCCGAGGTGGGCGCGCTCGCGTACCGGGTGGGCATCTGCGACGACGACCCGGAGGGGCTGCGCGGGCTGCTGGAGGATCAGACCCTGCGCGCCGACCTGATCATCACCACCGGGGGGACCGGCACCGGTCCCGGGGACATGGTGCGCCGGATCCTGTCCCGCCGGGAGGGCGGCCGGGCGGGGCCGGTCACCTTCACCGACGTGGCCCTCTATCCCGGCACCGCGCTCGGGTTCGGCACGGTCGGCGCCGAGGAGGTGCCGGTTGTCTGCCTGCCCGGTGACCCCGGCGCCGCGCTGATCGGCTTCGAGGTGCTGGCCCGCCCCGCCATCCAACTGCTCGCCGGCGCCGAGCCGGTGTTCCGGCCCAGCGTGCGGGCGCACCTGCTGGAGACCGTGTCGTCCCCGGGCGGCCTGCGCGAGTTCCGGCCCGCCCACGTCGCCGAGCGGCGCGGCGGCGGTTACACGGTGCAGCCGCTCGCCGGTGGGCCGTTCACCCTCTCCGGGCTGGCCGAAGCGAACGGGCTGCTGGTCCTCGGCGAGCGGGTCACCACCGCCGCCGCCGGATCCACCGTGGACGTCCTGCTGCTGGACCGTCGCCGGTGACGCCGTCCCGGTCGTCCGCCCGCAGGTGCGGCGGTGCGTCCGGGTGTGCGGCGGCACGCACCCCGACCCCGCGTTCATGAGGTCCCTTGTGCTGAGCGCGGTGGGTCCACTTGCGCGCGACACGGTCCCGCGCGGGAGACTGGGCGGGTGAGTCTCTTCGGCCCCGAGCGGGCACCCGGCTGGCCGGCGGTGCTGGTCGACGGCCCGGTGCTGCTGCGGCCCTACCGCCGCTCCGACGCGGCGGCCTGGTCGGAGGTGCGCCGGGCCAACCGGGCCTGGCTGGCGCCGTGGGAGTCGTCGCTGCCCGGCAGTTGGGACGAACTGAACTCGCCCGCCGCGTTCCGCTGGGTGCACCGTGACCAGCGGCGCTCGGCCCGCGAAGGTGAGGGCATGCCGTTCGCGGTCTGCCTGCGCGAGGCCGACCGGGACCGGCTGGTCGGGCACCTCAACGTCGGCAGCATCGTGCGGCGGGCGCTCTGTTCCGGGTACGTCGGCTACTGGGTGGATGCCCGGGTGGCCGGTCAGGGCGTGATCCCGACCGCGCTCGCGCTGGCCGTGGACCACGCGTTCGGTCCGGGCGGGCTGCACCGGGTGGAGGTCAACATCCGGCCGGAGAACCGGCCGTCCCGGCGGGTGGTGGAGAAGCTGGGCTTCCGCGAGGAGTCGTACCACGTGCGCTACATGCACATCGACGGCGCGTGGCGGGACCACATCGGATACGCGATGACCAGTGAAGAGATAGCCGCCGAGGGTGGCCTGCTGGCCCGCTGGCACCGGGTACGCGCCGGCGCGCGCTGAGACGCTGCCGGTCGACGCCGTAGCCGGGCAATTTCCCGACCGCCTTCCCCCTCGTCCCACGGACGGGATCGGCGCGGCGCGGCGGCATCCCGGTCGGTCCGCCGTAACCTCAAGTAACTGCAAGCTTCGGCAAGCGCTGCCCATCCGGACGATCCACGCAACCAAGCGCGATCGGTGGAAGATCCTGCGGTCGGGTGGTGGTTGCTCCGAATTCGGTGACGGGAGGGGTGAGGGTGCCGACCTCGGTGCTCCTCGCCGTCCTCGCCGCCGCCGGCCTGCTCGCCCTGGCCCCGGCGCTGGTTCGCCGGTACGACGCCACCGAGCGGCTGGTGGCGGAGCGGGCGCAGTCGACGGCGCGGGTGCTTCAGCGCCGCCGGCGCCGCCGCACTGTGCCGGGGCGGCGACCCGTGCACCCACCGCGTGCGCTCGTCGTCACCTTGAGTGCGGATGCGACTACCGGGGCGTTGACCGCGCCGGTCTCCGCGCCCCCGGCGGGCCGCCGTTCCGGGCGCCTGCGCGCCGTGCCGCCCGCAGCCAAGCGGTCCCGCCGCCGCCCGCCGCCCCGCCGGCAGCACACGCCCGCCGTGTACCGGCGCCGCCGCGTGCTCGCCGCCCTGCTGCTGCTCAACGTCGTCGAACTGATCGGCGTGCTCTTCGTCAGCCCCGGCTTCTGGATCGGCTTCTCGGTCACGTTCATGCTGCTCGCCGTGTACGTCGTACACCTGCGCGGTCGAGCCCTGGCCGGCCGCCGCCGACGGCGGGCCCGGGCCCGCCGTCGGCGGCGGCCGGCCAGGGCTCGACCGCGCAGGTGTACGACGTACACGGCGAGCAGCATGAACGTGACCGAGAAGCCGATCCAGAAGCCGGGGCTGACGAAGAGCACGCCGATCAGTTCGACGACGTTGAGCAGCAGCAGGGCGGCGAGCACGCGGCGGCGCCGGTACACGGCGGGCGTGTGCTGCCGGCGGGGCGGCGGGCGGCGGCGGGACCGCTTGGCTGCGGGCGGCACGGCGCGCAGGCGCCCGGAACGGCGGCCCGCCGGGGGCGCGGAGACCGGCGCGGTCAACGCCCCGGTAGTCGCATCCGCACTCAAGGTGACGACGAGCGCACGCGGTGGGTGCACGGGTCGCCGCCCCGGCACAGTGCGGCGGCGCCGGCGGCGCTGAAGCACCCGCGCCGTCGACTGCGCCCGCTCCGCCACCAGCCGCTCGGTGGCGTCGTACCGGCGAACCAGCGCCGGGGCCAGGGCGAGCAGGCCGGCGGCGGCGAGGACGGCGAGGAGCACCGAGGTCGGCACCCTCACCCCTCCCGTCACCGAATTCGGAGCAACCACCACCCGACCGCAGGATCTTCCACCGATCGCGCTTGGTTGCGTGGATCGTCCGGATGGGCAGCGCTTGCCGAAGCTTGCAGTTACTTGAGGTTACGGCGGACCGACCGGGATGCGTACGCGCCGCGCCGATCCCGTCCGTGGGACGAGGGGGAAGGCGGTCGGGAAATTGCCCGGCTACGGCGTCGACCGGCAGCGTCTCAGCGCGCGCCGGCGCGTACCCGGTGCCAGCGGGCCAGCAGGCCACCCTCGGCGGCTATCTCTTCACTGGTCATCGCGTATCCGATGTGGTCCCGCCACGCGCCGTCGATGTGCATGTAGCGCACATGGTACGACTCCTCGCGGAAGCCCAGCTTCTCCACCACCCGCCGGGACGGCCGGTTCTCCGGCCGGATGTTGACCTCCACCCGGTGCAGCCCGCCCGGACCGAACGCGTGGTCCACGGCCAGCGCGAGCGCGGTCGGGATCACGCCCTGACCGGCCACCCGGGCATCCACCCAGTAGCCGACGTACCCGGAACAGAGCGCCCGCCGCACGATGCTGCCGACGTTGAGGTGCCCGACCAGCCGGTCCCGGTCGGCCTCGCGCAGGCAGACCGCGAACGGCATGCCCTCACCTTCGCGGGCCGAGCGCCGCTGGTCACGGTGCACCCAGCGGAACGCGGCGGGCGAGTTCAGTTCGTCCCAACTGCCGGGCAGCGACGACTCCCACGGCGCCAGCCAGGCCCGGTTGGCCCGGCGCACCTCCGACCAGGCCGCCGCGTCGGAGCGGCGGCCGGGCCGCAGCAGCACCGGGCCGTCGACCAGCACCGCCGGCCAGCCGGGTGCCCGCTCGGGGCCGAAGAGACTCACCCGCCCAGTCTCCCGCGCGGGACCGTGTCGCGCGCAAGTGGACCCACCGCGCTCAGCACAAGGGACCTCATGAACGCGGGGTCGGGGTGCGTGCCGCCGCACACCCGGACGCACCGCCGCACCTGCGGGCGGACGACCGGGACGGCGTCACCGGCGACGGTCCAGCAGCAGGACGTCCACGGTGGATCCGGCGGCGGCGGTGGTGACCCGCTCGCCGAGGACCAGCAGCCCGTTCGCTTCGGCCAGCCCGGAGAGGGTGAACGGCCCACCGGCGAGCGGCTGCACCGTGTAACCGCCGCCGCGCCGCTCGGCGACGTGGGCGGGCCGGAACTCGCGCAGGCCGCCCGGGGACGACACGGTCTCCAGCAGGTGCGCCCGCACGCTGGGCCGGAACACCGGCTCGGCGCCGGCGAGCAGTTGGATGGCGGGGCGGGCCAGCACCTCGAAGCCGATCAGCGCGGCGCCGGGGTCACCGGGCAGGCAGACAACCGGCACCTCCTCGGCGCCGACCGTGCCGAACCCGAGCGCGGTGCCGGGATAGAGGGCCACGTCGGTGAAGGTGACCGGCCCCGCCCGGCCGCCCTCCCGGCGGGACAGGATCCGGCGCACCATGTCCCCGGGACCGGTGCCGGTCCCCCCGGTGGTGATGATCAGGTCGGCGCGCAGGGTCTGATCCTCCAGCAGCCCGCGCAGCCCCTCCGGGTCGTCGTCGCAGATGCCCACCCGGTACGCGAGCGCGCCCACCTCGGCCGCGGCGGCGGTCAGCGCGTGGGAGTTCGCGTCCACCACCTGCCCGGGCTGGCTGCCCCGGCCCACGTCGACCAGCTCGTCGCCGGTGGCCACGATGACCACGCGTGGGCTGGGCCGGACCACCACGTGCCCGATGCCGGTGGCGGCGAACACCGCGACCAGGGCCGGGGAGACGTACGTGCCGGCCCGGGCGAGCAGCGTGCCGGCGGGCAACTCCTCACCGGCGCGGCGTACCCCGTACCCCCGCTTGGGGGTGCGGAAGATCTCCACCGCGGCCATGCCCTGGTCGGTCCACTCCACCGGGACCACCACGTCGGCGGCGACCGGCAACGGCGAGCCGGCGGCCACCGAGAAGCACGAGCCCGGGGTGAGCCGGACGGGCCGCCAACTCGCCGCGCCGAGGTCGCCGACCACGTTGAGCCGGATGCTCCGGCCACCGGGCGTGCCGGAGGGGGCCGGGACGTAGCTCGGCCCCCGGCCCCCTCCGGAAATGTCCTCCCAGCGGGCCGCGTACCCGTCCACGGCCGCCTGGTCGAAGGCCGGAAAGGCGTGCGGCGCGACGACGTCCTCGGCGAGGACGTTGCCGTACGCCTGGGTGAGGTCGAGGTCGAGTGGCGGCAGCGCTCGTAACCTGCGCAGCACGCTGCCCAGGTAGTCGGCGAGCGGCGTCAACTCGTTCGCGGCCGCCTCGGCGTCGGCCGTCGCGGTCATGTACCAGATCCGCCTGCCGCGTCGGCCTTGACGAAGTCGGCCAGCCAGGAGCGGAACTCGGCGCCCATGTCCTCGCGCTCGGCGGCGATCTGCACCACCGTCTGGAGGTACCCCAGTGGCATCCCGGTGTCGTAGCGGGTGCCCCGGTAGACGATCGCGTGCACCGGGATGCCCTCGGTGCGCAGCAGCTCCATCGCGTCGGTCAGTTGGATCTCGCCGCCGCTGCCCGGCTTGGTCCGCCGGATCGCGTCGAAGATCGCGCCCGGCAGCACGTAGCGGCCGAGCACCGCGAGGTTGCTCGGCGCGTCCTCCGGTTGCGGCTTCTCCACCATGCCGGTCACCTTGACGATCTCGCCGATGTCGGTCAGCTCCGCCTCGGCGGGCTCGACGGAGGCGATGCCGTACCGCTTGGTGTCAGCCGGGTCGACCTCGAAGAAGGCGAGCACCACGCCACCGGTGCGGGCCTGAAGCTCCAGCATGGCCGGCAGCAACGGCTCGGACGGCTTGACGAACTCGTCGCCGAGCAGCACCGCGAAGGGCTGGTCGCCGACGTGCGCCTCGGCGTACCCGACGGCGTGGCCGAGCCCGAGCTGTTCCGGCTGCCGGACGGTGTAGATCTCGGCCAGGTCACTGGGCCGGCGAACGGCGGCCAGCCGCTCGGCGTCGCCCTTCTCCTCCAGCCTGGTCTCCAGGTCCGGGCGACGGTCGAAGTGGTCCACCATCGACGTCTTACCCCGACCGGTGATCAGCAACACGTCGACGATGCCGGCCTGGGCGGCCTCCTCGACGATGTACTGCAACACCGGCCGGTCCACCACCGGCAGCAGTTCCTTGGGCACCGCCTTGGTGGCCGGCAGGAACCTGGTGGCCAGTCCGGCGGCCGGGATGACGGCCTTGGCCGCCAGGGGACGGCCGGTTGCGGCGACCGTCGATGAGGGGTCTGCTGAGTGCTCCGACATGCCGCGAGACTATCGGCCACGGCTCTGCCGCGGCGGGTGTGGCCCAGAAGACGCGCCGCCGCCCGACCCCGGCCGGGCGGCGCCCGGGCCGGGCCGGGCCGCGTCCGTGGCGCCGTCCGCCGACTCGTCGGCCGGTTCCGGCAGGG
>NZ_RCVI01000405.1:0-126850 GCF_003667455.1 Micromonospora sp. CV4
GGGCCGCGCCGGGCCGGACCGCGCTGGGCCGCGCCGGGCCGGGCCGGGCCGGGCCGGGCCATGATCGACTCGGTTTCCCTGAAAGCGGGGTGTCCGTCACACCGGGACACGACGACTTCACGGAAACCGAGTTGGTCTTGCGGTGCGCGGGCTGCCGGGGCCGCCCGCGGGGTGCCGGAGTGGCGCGCGGGCTGCCGGGATCGCGCCCGGCTGCCGGAGTGGCCCGCGGGCTGCCGGAGCCCTGGGTCAGCGGCGGGGTGCGTCGACGATGACCGCGTCGGTGAGCCGGTCGTGCAGGCCGCGACGGTGCTCGTCCATGATCAGCGCCGGGACGACGAGGGCCAGCAGCAGACCCCGGGCCAGCCCCCGCAAGATTCCGATCCGGCCGCCGTCGTGCCAGTTCACGCAGCGGACCTTCGTGATGTACATGCCCGGCGTCTGGGCGAACAGGCCGACGAAGAAGCCGTACAGCAGGATCAGCACCAGGACGGGAGCCCATCCGTCGCGCACCGGGTCGGCGAAGATGTTGGCCACCAGCAGGCACAACACCCAGTCGATGATCAGTGCCCCGAACCGGCGGCCCAGGCTCGGCGGAGTGAAGGCGGGGTCGGTGGCCGGCGCTGCCGGGGCCTGCGGGTTGGTCACAGCGGTCAAGGGTATCCGTGTCGGGATCGGGGCTTTCCGGGTGCCACCACCGCCCGCGCCAAATCGGGCCAATGGCATCAGATGTCACTACAATGGCATGGCCGGTACGGCGTTCACGGCGGACCGAGGGCGGTAAAGGGGCGTCGCTGACGCTCCGCGAGGGACGTAACACGGCAGAAACAACGGGGACACGGCCGGGCAACCCCCTGGCCATAGCGTCGCAAGAAGCCTAGCCACCCCGTGGACGTGCCGGGAGGACGTGTGTTCGCCAATTCCGAGGAACTGCTGCGGTACCTCAAGAACGAGGACGTGAAGTTCGTCGACGTTCGTTTCTGTGACCTGCCCGGTGTGATGCAGCACTTCAACCTGCCGGTCGAGTCCGTCAACGACGACCTGTTCACCGACGGCCTCGCGTTCGACGGCTCATCGATCCGCGGTTTCCAGGCGATCCACGAGTCGGACATGCTCCTGCTCCCGGACGTCGCCACCGCGTTCATCGACCCGTTCCGGGCGCAGAAGACCCTCGCGTTGAACTTCTTCATCCACGACCCGTTCACCCGCGAGGCCTACAGCCGCGACCCCCGCAACGTCGCCAAGAAGGCCGAGGCGTACCTCGCCGCGAGCGGTATCGCCGACACCGCCTACTTCGGCGCCGAAGCCGAGTTCTACATCTTCGACTCGATCCGCCACGAAACCTCCGCGCACCAGTCGTTCTACTACATCGACTCGATCGAGGGCGCCTGGAACACCGGCCGCGAAGAGCCCGGCGGCAACCGCGGCTACAAGACCGCGTACAAGGGCGGCTACTTCCCCGTCCCGCCGGTCGATCACTACGCCGACCTGCGCGACGCGATCGTGCGCCGCCTGGTCGACTCCGGCTTCAACGTGGAACGCTCACACCACGAGGTCGGCACCGCCGGCCAATCCGAGATCAACTACCGGTTCTCCACCCTGCTGCACGCCGCCGACCAACTCCAACTGTTCAAGTACATCGTCAAGAACGAAGCCTGGGCCAACGGCAAAACCGCCACCTTCATGCCCAAGCCCCTGTTCGGCGACAACGGCTCGGGCATGCACACCCACCAGAGCCTCTGGCTCAACGGCGAACCCCTGTTCTACGACGAGACCGGCTACGCCGGCCTGTCCGACACGGCCCGCTGGTACATCGGCGGCCTGCTGCACCACGCCCCGTCGCTGCTGGCCTTCACCAACCCCACCATCAACTCGTACCGCCGCCTCGTGCCGGGCTTCGAAGCGCCGGTCAACCTGGTCTACTCCCAGCGCAACCGCTCGGCCTGCACCCGCATCCCGGTCACCGGCGCGAACCCGAAAGCCAAGCGCGTCGAGTTCCGCGTCCCGGACCCGTCCGCCAACGTCTACCTCGCCTTCTCCGCCATGATGATGGCCGGCCTCGACGGCATCAAGAGCAAGATCGAACCACCGACGCCGATCGACAAGGACCTCTACGACCTCCCACCCGAGGAGTGGGGCGACGTCAAGCAGGTGCCGGGCTCGCTCGCACAAGCGGTGGACTCGCTCGAGGCCGACCACGACTACCTGCTCGACGGTGGCGTCTTCACGCCCGACCTGATCTCCACCTGGGTCGACTGGAAGCGGGCCAACGAGGTCCGACCCGGTGCGCTGCGCCCGACCCCGCACGAATTCGCCATGTACTACGACTGCTGACCCGGCCGGACGTGCGGCAGCCGCCGCGGGCCCTTTTGGCGGGCAGGAAGGACAGCTCGCCGGGTGGCAAACTCTGCCCATGACCCGCTTCGGCATCCAGGACTACCAGCCGCAGTGGCTCAACGGGCGCAGCGACATCACGGCCACACACGCCCGACGCCTAGGTGGGCTGGTCGGCCTCGCCCTCCAGCACGCCTGGCTGGTTTGGGACCTCGACCATGACGAGTGGTTCACCGATGCACCCGTCCTACTCGACTTCGGAGCCGAGCAGGTTGAGATCGACCATCAGAAGTTCGACGACCTTTCCGTCACCTGGAACACCATCAACCCGTCCCGGGCGATCGAGGATCCCTACTTTCACCTCGCCTGGCGACCGGAACCATTGCCAGATCTCGTGGACCTGCCTGGCCGCACGCTGCGCCACGTCGAACTGCTCGAATGGATCGGGGGCGAGACTGACCTTGCCAACGGCAGTGTCGCGGTCGGCTTCGACTTCGCTACGGCATGGCTGACCGTCTTCAACGCCTTGGACGAGAACGGGTTCGAGCACCAGCCACCAGAGCCGGGCTACCGGCGTTACCGCATCGACCCCTGACCAGCGACGAGGAGTCTGCTCCTGCCGTCATCAACTGCTGATGGCGCGTCGGGTAGCGCCACCGCGTGGTTCCGGGGTGCTCTCCCACTCCGCGGCCGGATTCGTCATCTCGCCTGGTGGACGTGCGGCGCAGGCTCCTCAAGAGGGGTGCGCCCGGGGGCGCGTATCCCGTCGAGCAGGATGGTGACGACTCGACGCCACCCCTCGGGTCCGGCGTCCACGCCGAGGCAGTGGTCGGTGTCCAGCGCCGCCCGCGAGCAGATCAGGATGTCCTGCCAGGTCACGTCGGCACGCAGGGCGCCGGCGTCGCGGGCCCGCTCGGTGAGCCGTGCGACAGCGTCCTGTAGTGCGGCGGTCCGCTGTGCGAGCTCGGGCGACGGCGGCCGTTCGCACGTCGCGGTGACCTCGGCCAGGCCGCGGCTGTCCCGGTGCGCTCCGGCCAGCTCCATCACGAACTCCGCCAGGCCCGCCCACGGGTCCGGACGCTCCAGGCAGACCTGCGCGGTGTCGCACAACTCGTCGTAGAGGCCGAGCACCACGTGGTCCAGCAGCGCTTCCTTCGTCCCGAAGCGCCGGTACAGGGTGCCCACTCCCACGCCCGCCGCCGTCGCGATGTCCAGGGCCGAGACGTCGAGCCCGCGGGACTCGATCGCCTTTCGCGTCGCGACGATCAGCTGGCGTCGGTTGCGCTGTGCGTCCGCGCGGACGCCGTGCGCGGGGTCCCGTTCGGGCATCCGCAAAGTTTATCGTTAAGCGGACGCCAGTCGTCCGATTTGCGGTCGTTGGACCGCGCGATGCGGAGGATGGTCCCGGCCAGCGGACGTTGGCTTTCGGCCAGCCGCCGCCCTATGGTGGAGGCATGCCGCCGGTGACGTTCCGCTCGCCCGCCGTCACTGATGTGGCGGCGTTCGCTGCTGTCCGCGTGGCGGCGGCGCACCGGATGGCCGGGATGCGGGTGCCGGTTGTCCGTGCGCTGCACATCGCGCCCACGCACAGGCTGTCGAGCCCGGCGCGAACCGGCCGAGGCCCTCCCGCGGCACCGTTGCATCCCAGAACGGCCGCCAGGGCGAAGCTATTCAGCTTCGGCCCTTTTTCTTTTTCCGGTTCCTTGTGAAGGGCAGACCATGAGCATCGATCATCGTACGGTTGACCAGAAATGGCTCGCTGATCTGCGAGCGTCCCTGGCGGACGACTTCGCCACGCAGACGGCTCGGCTGCGGGAACTGACCGAGCTCAACGCGGACACCGGCGACCCCAGCGAGGCCCACCACCGCGCCGCGCTGCTGGTGGCCACCCGCCGCAACATCGAGCAGATCACCGGTGCGCTGCGCCGGATCACCGACGGCACCTACGGCGCCTGCGAGAAGTGCGGCAAGAGCATCCCGCCGGAACGGCTTGAGGTCCTCCCGCACGCTCGCTTCTGCGTGCCATGCCAGGAAAAGCACAACGGGTGACGCCCGACGTGGCTGCCGTGCCACGCGGGTGGCACGGCAGCCACAAGCCGTTACGCGCCAGATGGTTCCGCGACGGTGACGACCTCCAGGATGCCCAAAAGCCCGGCGAGAGCCATGGCCTCGGATCGGGTCAGGGTCAGACAGCAGGTGGCGTCGGGATCGTCCGGGGACTCATAGACAAGATCCCGCCGGCCGCCGGGATGGTGCGTGACCACGCCGACGCGGCGGCCTTCGGCGGTGGTGAACATACGGCGTACCCCGATACCGGGCAGCGGGGTCAGTTCGACATACATGACGACTCCGGAAGAGAAGCGGCTCAGCGGGTCAGCTGCAGGCGCAGGCCGGCGAGCGTGGCCAGGTGTGGTTCGGCGGGCAGGGTCACCGTGCGGCCGGTCATCGCGGCCAGCCGGGCGGCGAGATCCGGATGAGTGGCACCGCCGCCGGTGAGCAGCAGCCGGCGGACCGCGCCGGGGGTCAGCATGTGCGCCGCCCCATCGTCGGGGTGGCGGCACGTGTCGAGGGCGAAGACGGGCATGCGGACAGGCACGAGGTGGGCACGATGCTCCGAGGAGGGGACCGGCGGAAGCCGGGGCGAGTGGGTCAGGCGATGGCGCGCGCGAGGCGCGGCGGAGCACGGTCCGCCGACCAGGCAGGCACGCAGCCGGGGATCGCCCGTCGTGCGGAGCGGAACACGATGCACAGCCCGATCGACCGGGTGGCGGAGAGCACCATCACGATCACGGCAAGCACCAGCATCGTCGGCAGCGGCATGCGCTGGCCGACGCGTCGAAGGGTGCGCCGATCGTGCATGTCGCAAACCATAGCCGTCGCCCAGCGTGTCGGCCACATCCGCACCATGTGACGGCAACGGCCATGCCATTGCCCGCAACTCCGAGCGAACCGGCTCGGGTCCGGCGCGGCAGCGGCGGTGGGGCGGAGCGCTGGTGACCCTCTACATTGCCCTGATTCTGGCGACGATCGCCGTGGGCTTCGTCCTGCACGCCCGCATCCGGTGAGCGGACCCTTCGCTATTCCTGGGCGACGGGTCCGCGGTCGTCCAGCTTGATCGCCTCCGCGACCTCGCTCAGGTCGTTGTTCAGCTGGTGGTCGCGCCCGGGCAGCCGGTGCGGCAGTGCCTGCGGGATGACGCGCGCGTACAGGTCAGCATGCGACGGTGGAGCAGTCTCGTCCTGGAGTCCGTGGAACACGTGCACCGGCACGCCGTGCGGCAGCCTCGCGCCGAGGTCGTGCGGCAGCTCGAACTCGTCGCCGGGCCAGCCGCCCGCACCGACGAACGGAGCGGCGATGAGCGCGATCATCTTGAGCTCCCGCTCCGGTGGCCGCTCGGCGAGGGCGTTGATGAGGATCGTCGCGCCGACTGAATGGCCCGCGACGACCGCCCCGTCGCCCAGGGCCGCGATCTCCCGTCGGATGGCCGCGCTCCAACTGGCGTAGTTCGGGTCGTCCTCGTCGGGCATGCGCGGGTAGCGGACCTCGTACCCGTTCCCGAGCTCCCGCCTCAAGCTGTCGACCAGCTCGTTGTCCCATTCGTCGTGCGTGCCGGCGCCGCCGCCCTGGATGAACAGGACCTGTCCGGTCCCGGCCATGACGGTCCTCCTTCATATCCCCGACCGCGCCCTGACACAGGCCGCCACCACCGTTTTCGAGAACGATTTCTGGTCGCAACGCGCGACAATGAAGAAAGTAATCCCACTTAAACGTATATCGCACCGGGGGACTTGCCGCAAGACCCGGGTCTTGCCGCAGAATCGTCGGCCGAAGCCATGAGCGGCCGAAGAAATGGGGCACGACGTGCGTGTGTTGGTGTCGACCTACGAGGGGCGCGATGTCGTCGAACCGCTACCGGCGTCGAGAGGACGGCAGGAAGAAATGAGGGCGGCGGCCACGGAGGTATCGCGATGAGCGAGCAGTACGTGCGGGGTCTCCAGGACCTCGACGAGACGCAGGTCGCGATCGTCGGCGGCAAGGGCGCGCACCTGGGGGCGCTCTCGCGGATCGGCGGCGTCCGCGTACCGGCCGGCTTCTGCGTGACGACGGACGCCTTCCGGCGGATCGTGGCCGAAGCCCCGTCGATCGACGATCGGCTCGATCAGCTGTCGCGCCTCAACCCGGACGACCGGGAGGGGATTCGCGCCCTCAGTGCGGAGATCCGCCGTACCCTCGAAGGAATCGTGGTCCCCGACGATGTGGCTGCGGCGATCACCCGGGCCCTCGCCGCGCTCGATGAGCGGGCCGCCTACGCCGTCCGATCCAGCGCGACGGCCGAGGACCTGCCGACAGCCTCCTTCGCCGGCCAGCAGGACACGTACCTGAACGTCGTGGGCCCGGCGGCGATCCTCCAGCACGTCAGCCGGTGCTGGGCCTCGCTGTTCACCGAGCGGGCCGTGACCTACCGTCAGCGCAACGGCATCGACCACCGCACGGTCCACATGGCCGTCGTCGTGCAGCAGATGGCCTTCCCGCAGGCGGCCGGGGTCCTGTTCACGGCCGACCCCGTCACGTCCAACCGGAAGGTCGCCCGCGTGGAGGCCAGCTTCGGCCTCGGCGAGGCTCTGGTCTCCGGGCTGGTGAACGCGGACGCCTACACGGTGCGGGACGGTGTGATCGTCGACAAGGCGATCGCCACCAAGCGGCTCGCCATTCATGCCCTGCCCACCGGCGGGACGGCGGAGCAGGCGATCAGCTCGGACCGGCAGGAGCAGCCGACGCTGACGGACGAACAGGTCTTGCGGCTGGTGCGGCTGGGCCGGCGGATCGAAGCACACTTCGGCCGCCCGCAGGACATCGAGTGGTGTCTGGTCGACGATGACTTCCAGATCGTGCAGAGCCGGCCGATCACCACGCTGTTCCCCGTCCCCGAGACCAGCGACGCGGGGAACCACGTCTACGTCTCGGTCGGTCATCAGCAGATGATGACCGACGCCATGAAGCCCCTGGGCGTCTCCATGTGGCAGCTGACGGCCATGGCGCCGATGCACGAGGCCGGCGGGAGGCTGTTCGTCGACGCCACCCCGCGCCTGGCCTCGCCCGCGGGCCGCGCCGGCTTCCTGGACCTGGTGGGACGGGGTGATCCGTTGATCAGGGACGCGCTGGAGACCGTCCTCGACCGCGGCGACTTCATCCCGACGCTCCCGGACGCCGCTCCCGGCGGGCCACCGGCCGGCGGCGCGCCCGCCCCGATCGAGAACGATCCGGCCATCGTCACCGAGCTGATCGAGCGCAGCCAGGCTTCCGTCGCCGCCCTACGGAGTGACATCCGGACGAAGAGCGGACCGGCGCTGTTCGACTTCCTGCTGGAGGCCTTCCAGGAGCACAAGCGAGTCCTCGCCGACCCGCTGAGCATCCAGGCGATCATGGCGGGGATGGAGGCCACCTGGTGGCTCAACGACCAGCTCCAGGAATGGCTGGGCGAGAAGAACGCGGCCGACACCCTCACGCTGTCGGCCCCCGGCAACATCACGTCGGAGATGGGCCTGGCGCTCCTCGACGTCGCGGACGTGATCCGCCCCCACCCGGAGGTGGTGGCGTTCCTGCAGGAGGTCGAGGACGACGGCTTCCTTGACGAGCTGCCGAAGCTCGCGGGCGGGGGCGAAGCGCGCGACGCCATCGAGGCCTACCTCGACCGGTACGGCATGCGCTGCGTCGGCGAGATCGACATCACGAGACCGCGCTGGAGCGAACGCCCCGCCACGCTCGTGCCCCTGCTCCTCGACAACATCAAGCTCTTCGAGCCGGGCGCCGCCGAACGGCGCTTCGAGCAGGGGCGGCAGGAGGCGCGGAAGAAGCAGGAGGACGTGCTGGAACTCCTGCGGGCCCTGCCGGACGGGGAGCAGAAAGCCGCCGAGGCCAAGCGGATGATCGACCGGGTTCGGACCTTCATCGGCTACCGGGAGTATCCGAAGTACGGCATTGTCAGCCGCTATTTCATCTACAAACAGGCCCTGCTGGACGAGGCCGAGCGCCTCGTACAGGCCAACGTGCTTCGTGAGAGGGAGGACATCTTCTACCTCACGTTCCAGGAGCTGCACGACGTCGTACGCACGAACCAGGCTGATGATCAGCTCATCCAGCGGCGGAAGGAAGCGTTCAGGTCGTATCAGGCGCTCACACCGCCCCGGGTGCTCACGTCGGAAGGTGAGGGCATCAGCGGGGCGTACCGACGCGACGACGTGCCGACCGGCGCGCTGGTCGGCCTCCCGGTCTCCAACGGCATCGTCGAGGGACGGGCTCGCGTCATCCTGGACCTGACCGAGGCCGACCTTGAACCCGGCGACATCCTGGTCACCGCCTACACCGACCCGAGCTGGTCGCCCCTGTTCGTCGCGATCGAGGGGTTGGTGACGGAGGTGGGCGGCCTCATGACCCACGGTGCGGTGATCGCCCGGGAGTACGGTCTGCCCGCCGTCGTCGGTGTGGAGCACGCGACCAAGCTGATCCGGGACGGGCAGCGGATTCGCGTGCACGGCACCGACGGGTACGTGCAGATCCTGTCGTGACGGGACAGCAGGCCTCGATCTTGTCGCCGCCGACGCCGCCGTGGTTCCGCCCCAACGGCGCAGGGCCATCCTGCCCGTTGGGGCGGTCGTCGATGTCGACGATGACCTCCGCCGGTGGCGCCCTTGCGTCGTAGGCTGCGTCTCGCAGGTGATGGACGGGAGGCTGCGGTGGCCGAGACGACGCCGAGCGGGACAAGGTTGGCCGAGGTGCTGGCCGAGCTGGCCGCTCTCGAGGACCCGAAGATTCGCCAGGTGAACGAGAGACACGGTGACGATCACGGTGTGCACCTCGGCAAGCTGCGCGCGCTCGCGAAGCGCCTGAAGACGCAGCAGGAGCTCGCGTGCCAGCTGTGGGCGACGGGCGATACCGCGGCGAGACTGCTGGCGATTCTGATCTGTCGACCGAAGGCGTTCGAGCGCGCCGAGTTGGACGTCATGTTGCGCGAGGCGCGCGTACCGAAGGTGCACGACTGGCTCGTGAGCTACGTGGTGAAGAAGAATCCGCACTCCGAGGAGCTGCGTGTGGGCTGGTCCGCCGATCCGGATCCGGTGGTCGCGAGCGCCGGCTGGGCGTTGACCACCGACCGTGTGACGAAGAAGCCGCAGGGCCTCGACCTTCCAGGCCTGCTCGACGTCATCGAGGCGGAGATGAAGGACGCCCCGGACCGCCTGCAGTGGGCGATGAACCACTGCCTGGCTCAGATCGGGATCGACCACGCCGAGCACCGCGCCCGTGCACTGGACATCGGTGAACGCTTGGAGGTGCTCAAGGACTATCCGACCTCCCCCGGCTGCACGTCTCCGTTCGCACCCATCTGGATCAACGAGATGGTGCGCCGCCAGCACGACGGCTAGAAGGTCACGCCGCGACCGGACCGATGCCTCGGGTCACGGTCCGTCCGGCGGGTTGGCCGGTTGCTGTCCTGGCCAGAACGGCCACTCCTCGAACGACCGGCACCGTCCATCCTCGGCGAATCGCATGATCCACAGGTCGCGGTACTCCTGGTCGACCGGATCGCCGTAGTGGACCTCCAGGCGCGCCACCGCGGTGTCGCCGTCCACGGCGACGATCTCCCTCGTCATCTCGAACACCTCGTCGGGGCCCCTGCGCTGCTCTTCCCACATCCGGGCGATGGCCGGCAGGCCGACGACGGGCGTCCAGTACGGCCCCTGCTGGTAGCTCGCATCCTCGGCGAAGAGCGTGCCCAGCGCGTTCGTGCCCGGCGTACGCCACGCCCGCTCGTAGGCGGCGAGCCAGTCGTCGACGTGCTTCCTGTCCACGGCGCGGCGCCGGGGTCAGGCGCCGCGTGCCGGCGCGCGGCGCAGCGAGCTGGGCGCGTTCACCCCGGCGTTGTCGCTCACGCTGATGCCCAGCCGCTCGACCAGTTCCCCGCCCAGCCAGGCGGTCACCCCGGAGAGGATGATGCCCGCGAAGCTCAGGATCAGCGCGCCGGCGTTCGGTTCCCAGTTGTCCCGGGACAGACGCACCAGCCAGCTCACCGCGAACAGGATCACGACCACCAGGTTGCCGGTGCCGTGCGCCGCGCCGATCCGCTTGGCCCGGGTGCCGGCCGGGATGGCCCGCCAGTCGATGAAGCCGAACAGGGCGGCGACCACGCCGCCGATGACACCCGCCGCGATGGTGTACGCGGCGGAGATCTGGAATCCGGTTCGGTCGGTGATCAGATACAGGATGTCGAAGATGACCGACGTCGCGAGGAGTCCCAGCGGGAACACGATCAGCATGGGATGGATCCCGTGACCCATCGCCTTGGCTCGACTCTCCACTGCAACCTCCTGTCGGGGTACCAACCGCACCCGCATACCCGGACCGGACGCCGATACACCTGGCGGACGATCCGGTTTCAGCGGGCTGACCGGACGCCCGGGCGGACGTTGCCGGCACCTGCCGTTCATTAGCCGTCATGCCGGGCGACATCGTGCGCTCTTCAACGATGGCTAGCGTTCGCGCGGCCGTGGCCCGCCCTTGAAGGAGAACCGTCATCACCGCCAGTTGGCCGCTGCACCGCACCGGCGCCATCGCTGCCCTGCCCGACCTGCCTGAAGCAGCCAAGGGAGCGCAGTCGCCAGGGGCGGACGTGGCGGACCAACCCCCGCGAGCGCATGCGGCGGTCGGCGTGGCAGGTCTGGCTCTGCCCGGTCTGGTCGCGGCGGCGCTGGGTCTGTGGCGTCTGACCGGTGCGGCGTTGTGGGCTGACGAACTCGCCACCTGGGGCGCTGTACGGCTGTCGTGGTCCCAGTTGTGGCAGCTCTCGGGGTCGGTGGACGCGGTGCTCACCCCGTATTACGGGCTTCTGAAGGCATACACAGCCGTGGCGGGCACCTCGACCCTCGCGCTACGGCTGCCCTCCGCCGTCGCGATGACCCTCGCCACGGTGGTGGTGACCGTGCTCGGCCGGCGGGTGGGCGGGACCGCGACGGGCCTGCTTGCCGGGCTGATCTTCGCGATTCTCCCGGTGACGTCGCGCTACGCGCAGGAAGCACGGTCGTACGCCGCGGTGATTCTCGGTGCCGCACTCGCCGTACTGCTCCTGGTCATGTCGTTGGAGCATCCCACGCGTGCTCGGCTCATCGGCTACGCCGCCGCCGTCGGTTTCGCCGGCGTGCTGCATCCGCTCAGCGGACTGCTCATGATCGTCGGGCACGCCACGGCCGTGGGTTGGTGGCAGCTCGGACACCGCACCGACGGCTGGCGAACAACGCGGTGGTGGGCGACGGCGGCCTTCGTCGGCGCACTGCCAGCCCTTGCCCTGTCCGTTCGGGGCTCCGGGCAGACAGCGCAGGTCTCCTGGATCGCCCTGGTCGACCTCAGCGCCCTGCAGGAGTTCCCGGAACGGCTCTTCCACTCCGCGGCCGTCGGCGGGTTCGTCCTCGTGCTGGCGGTGCTCGGCGTACGCCGCGACTCGGCCCATGTCTGCCTGGCCACCGCGGCGTTCGTTCCGGCGGTCCTGCTGTTGCTCGTCGGCACCCAGCTCCAGGTGTGGACAGCCCGGTACGTCCTGGTGGTGCTGCCGGCAATGGCCATCCTCGCCGCGTCCGCCCTGACCCGGATCGGCCGGGCGCATTCGATCGTCGCCGTCTGCCTGGCCACGACCCTGGCCTGTCCCGCACAGGTCACCGTCCGCTCCCAGGCTGGCCACAGCCAGGACTCGTTCCGCATCGCGGCGGTCATCGGCCCCCGATACCGCCCTGGTGACGTGGTCGTCTTTCCCGACAGCCACCCGAGCATCCCCTGGTCCCCGCGGGACATCTACGAGCGCTACCTGCCTACGCCTCGCCCGCCTGATGTGCTGCGTACCGCCCGACAGCGCACCGACGGCCAGTTCTTGGCGACGGAATGCCCCGATGCGGTCTGCCTGGGCACCCCGCCCCGGATCTGGGTCGTCCGCGTCGACAACGCGACCGACCCGATGAAGGACATGGCACTTGGAAAACAGGAACGGATCCGGAAGGACTATCGGCCCGCACAGCGTTGGCAGTACGCGCTGTTGGGCATCAGCCTTCTGGAACGCATGCCGAGTTGACCGGTAACCCCACCGCCGCTCGTCCGGAACGGCCCGTGTCTCCGCAAGTGGATACGCCGCTGGCTGGCGAAGCGTGCGTGGCGCTGATTCTTCACTCCGATGTCACCAATCCATCCCGAAGGCGACGTGTCGGCGTCTGTCCGCGGGGGTTGGCTGTCATTCGTCGCACTTGCCCTGACCAGGAGCTGATCCACGTGCCTTCCTCTCGTCGTACCTTCCTCGCCGGTGGCGCCGCCGCCGGCGTGGGCCTTGCCATCGCCGGCGGCCTGCCGTCCCTGGCGCAGGCCAAGCCGGGCCGGCCGCACCCGCCGGTCAAGGCCGGCCCCGTGCCCTTCCCGCCGCTCGTGGACGACCCCGACGGCATCCTGGCCCTGCCCGAGGGCTTCAGCTACACCGTGGTCACCCGGACGGGTGTCACCCGGCTCGACCGCGGCCAGGGCGTGACCCCGGCCGACCACGACGGCATGGCCGTCTACGACGCCGGACACGGCCGCTACACCCTGATCCAGAACCACGAGATCGACCCGGGCGCCGAGTTCGGCGTGCCGCACATCAAGGGCACGGTGTACGACTCGGGCGCCGTCGACGCCGGCGGTTGCACGGTGATCAAGACGGACCGTGCGGGTCGGAACCTGGGTGAGTTCGTCGCCCTCTCCGGCACCATCTCCAACTGCGCCGGCGGGCCGACCCCCTGGGGGACCTGGCTCACCTGTGAGGAGACCGAGGACCGCGCCGGCGACGAATGGGAAGAGGGCGGCCGGTCCGGCGTCTACCAGAAGGATCACGGCTACGTCTTCGAGGTCTGGGCCGACGGCAGCGCGGACCCGCGGCCGATCAAGTGCCTGGGTCGCTACTCCCACGAGGCCCTGGCGGTCGACAAGGACCGGACCAGCGTCTACCTCTCCGAAGACGCCGACGGGCCCAACGGCCTCTTCTACCGTTGGACGGCGCCGCGCGGCGTCAAGCTCGGTCCCGGCGTGCTCACCCGCCTCGCACCGAACGCCGGCGTCCTCGCCGCCATGCAGATCATCATGGACGACGGCTCGGTGCTGCCGGACGTCGCCTACCTGACCTCCGCCCAGTTGGGCCGGCCCTTCCCCGTGCGGTGGATCGAGGTGCCGGACCGCGACGCGCGCCAGAAGTCCGTACGCGAGCAGTTCGCCGACGGCCAGGTGACCCGCGGACGCAAGTTCGAGGGCGTGTGGGGCACCGACGAGGGCGTGTACGTGGTCAACTCCTACGCCTGGGACGAGGGTGACCTGCCGGCGGACGCGGCTCCGCACGACGGCATGGTTTGGTTCTACAACTACGAGGCCCAGACCATCCAGTTGGTGACGTACTTCCCGCACCAGACCGCCTCGGAGGAGGGGACGTCGGTCAAGTACACCGACCTCACCTTCGACGGCCCGGACAACGTGACCGTCACCCCGTGGGGAAGCCTCGTGCTCGCCGAGGACGGCTCGGGCGCCTCGCACGTGCTCAGCGCGGTCCCGGGTGGGCCGACGTACGCGATCGCCCGCAATCAGCTCAACGACTCGGAGTTCTGCGGGCCGACCTTCACGGCCGACGGCAAGGTGCTCTTCGTCAACATGCAGGATCCCGGCCTCACGCTGGCCATCACCGGCCCGTGGGAGAAGTACCTGGGCTGACCGAGCCACTTCGAACGGGTGGGGGTCCGGCGATCCGCCGGGCCCTCGCCGCTCTCTCCGACGCCACCTGATCGACCCGTTGACAGGTGTACGCCGTACACCTAACGTGAGTCGAGATGGTGTACGGCGTACACCACGACGAGAGGGTGGTGGCTCATGAGTTCCAGGAGTAGGACCGCGACTGTCGCGGGTGTGTTGTTCCTGATCACCGAGATCGCCGGGATCACCGGCCTGGCGCTGTACCAGCCCGTACTGTCCAACGAGAACTATGTCGGGGGCGCCGGGGCCGACACCCGGGTGCTGGTGGGAGCGTTCAGCGAGCTCATCGTCGTCATGGCCGTCATCGGCACCGCGGTCACGCTGTATCCGGTGATCAAACGGCAGAACGAGGGCATGGCCCTCGCCCACGTCTGCGGTCGCCTCCTCGAAGCCGCGGTCATCACCGTCGGGATCGTCAGCGTCGTGTCGATCGTGACGTTGCGACAGGACGGCGTGGGCCCGAGCACCGACGACGGCGCGCTCGCGGCGGTCGGGCAGTCGCTCGTGGCCATCCACGACTGGACGTTCCTGCTCGGTTCCAACGTCATTCTGGGCGTGAACAGCCTGCTGCTGGCCTACCTGGTGTACCGGTCCCAGGCGGTGCCACGGATCATCGCCGTGCTGGGTCTCATCGGTGGGCCGCTCGTCACCACCTCCGCGGTTGCGGTGATGTTCGGGCTCTACAGTCCGCTCGACCACGCGATCGCCGCGCTTCCCGTGTTCGCGTGGGAAGTCAGCCTCGCCGTCCACCTCATCGTCAAGGGGTTCCGGTCCCCTCCCGCCAACCCCCGCAACACCGGCTCGGTAGCGGCGACCAGCACGCTGTCCCAAGCCTGAGAGCGGCGTCAGCGGTCCCGCGTGTTGTCTCCTGCATGCGGGACCGCGATGGGGGAAAACCTCCAGGCGGAGTCGGATGCTTTCCGGCTTCTGACCGCCGACGGCGTTGCCTAGCGTCATTCGTGTGATCGAACTACGTGAGCTGACGAAACGCTACGGCGACAGGATCGCCGTCGACAGGCTGAGCGTCCGGGTGCAACCGGGGGTGGTGACCGGCTTCCTCGGCCCGAACGGATCCGGCAAGTCGACGACGATGCGGATGATCCTCGGTCTGGATGCCCCGGACCATGGCGAGGCACTGATCGGCGGCGTCCGGTACGCGGACCTGAACTGGCCGTTGAAGACGGTCGGCGCGCTCCTCGATGCCGGGGCGTTCCATCCCGGCCGCAGCGCCCGCGCGCACCTGACCGCGCTGGCCGCGAGCAACGACATCCCCGGTTCCCGGGTCGAACAGGTGCTGCGCATGGTCGGTCTGTCCGACGCGGCGACTCGGCGCGCCGGTACGTATTCGCTCGGCATGCGTCAGCGGCTCGGCGTCGCTGTGGCCCTGCTCGGCGACCCGGGCGTCCTCCTGCTCGACGAGCCGGTCAATGGGCTGGATCCGGAGGGCATCCGCTGGATCCGGGACCTGCTGCGCGGACTCGCCGCCGAGGGCCGGACGGTGTTCGTGTCCAGCCACCTGATCGCCGAGATGGCGCTGACCGCCTCCCGGCTGGTGGTCATCGGCCGCGGCCGGCTGCTGGCCGAGACGACCGTCGCCGCACTCGCCGCCGGCGACGACAGCCTGGAGGACGCGTTCTTCCGGCTCACCTCACAGGCCACCGACTATCGCGGAGTGGGAGCGTCATGAACGGGTACGGATTTCGGCACGCGGCCCGGATGGAGCGCGTCAAACTGAGCAGCGTCCGGTCGACGTGGTGGCTGGCGATCACCGCGGTCGTCTCGATGGCCGCGGCCGGGGCCGGCGTGGGACTCGGGTACCGATCGCACACCCCGGTCGCCACCGCCGCCCAGATCCTGAACAACAGCCTCGGCGGCGCCATCGTGGCCCAACTGCTCCTCGGAGCGCTCGGCGTCCTGATGGTGACCGGCGAATACGGCACCGGGATGATCCGCTCGACGTTCGCCGCCGTCCCACGGCGTCGGACGGTCCTGGCCGCGAAGGTCGCCGTGTGCGGCGGCGCGGCTCTCACCGTCGGCCTGGTGGCGAGCTTCGCCGGCTATCTGAGCGGGCAGCTCGCGATCCGCGGCACCGCCATCCCGGCCGCGTCCCTCGGTGACCCGGCGATCCTGCGCGCGGTCCTGCTGACCGGCGTGTACCTGGGCGCCACCGCGCTGATCGGGGTCGGCATCGGGACGATCGTGCGGCACTCGGGCGCCGCGATCGGCACGCTGTTCGGTCTGATGTTCGTCCCGATGATCGTGGCCGGCCTGTTCGGCGAGAGCGGAATCGCGGTCGGCCGCTTCGTCCCGCTGCTGATGCTGCTCAACTCGATCGCCGTGACCGCGCCCATACCCGGGCTGTTCGCCGGGTGGATCAGCGTGCTGCTGATGTGCGGGTACGCGGCAGTGGTGATTCTGTTCGGCGGCGTACTGCTCCGCCGGCGCGACGCGTGACCAGCGACAATGGACCGATGACCGCGCTGCGCGCTCCGTTCACCACGATGGCCCTGCGCCGGGCGGTGTTCTGCGTCGTCGGCGTGGTCAGCGTGGCCGCGATCCTGAGCGTACCGGCGATCGTGCCGGCCCTGGGTGTCCTCATCCTCTGGGCGACCGGAGCCATGTCCGCCCAGCCCGCGCCCACCGTCGCACCGGTGTTCCTGGTCCTGTTTCCACTCACCATCGCGCTCCTGGTCGTGCTGGCCGCCCCGATCGGGCGCGCGATGGGAGCCGTACATCGCTCACTCGCCGACCGACTGCTCGACGTGCACGTGGACGCCCCGCCGCCCCGGCCCTCGAAGCGGATCAGCGCCCTGGTCTCCGACGGACCGGGGTGGCGCGCCCTCGGGTACGGCCTGCTCAAGGTGCCACTGGCCATCCCCGAGGGCTACGGGGCGTTCTGCTACGTGTTCGGCCTGGTCAACCTCAGCTACCCGGTGTGGTGGCCGCTGTTTCGCAACCACCCGGCCGGAACGCGCCTCGGACCGGTGTGGGCGCTGACGCCGCTCGGCACCATCGGTACGCGGACGTTCGCCGGAACGTTCCTCATCGCCGCTGCCGGCCTCGCCATGCTCCTGGTCGCACCGTGGTTGATGCGTGCCGGTACGACACTGGACCTTGCCGCGATGCGCCGGCTGCTCGGCCCGCGCCGACTCGCCGAACGGGTACGCGAACTACAGGTGACGCGTGCCCGCGCGATCGACGACGCCGCCGCCATGATGCGCAGGCTGGAACGGGACCTGCACGACGGCGCGCAGATCCGACTGGCCACGCTGGCGATGAACCTCGGCATGGCGACCGAGAAGCTCGGTGCCGACGGCCCGCCACCCGACCTCGCACAGGCCCGCGAACTGGTCGCGCTCGCCCACCGCGGAGCGAAGGAGGCCCTCGCCGACCTGCGCGACCTGGTGCGCGGGATCCACCCGCCGGTCCTCGACAACGGTCTCGGCGACGCGCTGGCGACGCTCGCGACCAGCAGCGCCATCCCGGTCACGGTGAACGTCGAGCTGCCCGACCGCCCGGCGCCCGCCATCGAGACCATCGCCTACTTCTGCGCCTCCGAGCTGCTCGCGAACGCGGCCAAACACAGCCGGGCGACCCGTATCGGGCTCGACGTCGTCCGATCCGGTGAGCGCCTGCTGTTGACCGTCCAGGACGACGGCATCGGCGGGGCGGACCCGGACGGTCCCGGCCTGTCCGGCCTGGCCCGCCGCATCGCCGTCGTGGACGGCCGGATGCGCGCGCACAGCCCGACCGGCGGCCCGACCAGGGTCGACATCGAGCTGCCCACACAGGTGTGAACGGAGGCGACGACATGCGGGTGGTGATCGCGGAGGATGCCGCGATGATGCGCGAAGGGCTGGTCCGGCTGCTCACCGACCGCGGTTTCGAGGTGTGCGCGGCGGTGGCCGACGCGGACGCGTTGCGGTCCGCGATCGCCGCCACCGTACCGAACGTCGCCATCATCGACATCCGGATGCCGCCGACGCACACCGACGAGGGACTGCGCGCGGCGATCGACATCCGACGCGACCATCCCGACGTCGGCGTGCTGGTGTTCTCCCAGTACGTGGAGACCCGCTATGCGACCCGCCTGCTCGCCGACCGGCCGACCGGCGTCGGATACCTGCTCAAGGACCGCGTCGCCGACGTCGCCGACTTCGTGGACGCGCTGACCCGCGTGGCAAACGGTGGCACGGCGCTGGATCCGGAGGTGGTCGGCCACCTGATGCGAGCCGGACGGGACACGGCCGGGGTGGCGTCGCTGACCCCGCGGGAGCGTGCGGTGCTCTCGCTGATGGCCGAGGGACGATCCAACGCCGGGATCGCGGCGACTCTCGTCATCACCTCCGGAGTCGTGGAGAAGCACGTGGCGAACATCTTCGCGAAACTCGGTCTGCCGTCCTCGGACAGCGACAACCGCCGGGTCCTGGCCGTCCTTCGCCACGTCAGCGGCGGCTGACGTCACGCAGGCGGGGCTAGGCGAGCGCCGCCGGCAGGGCGAGGAGCGCGAAACGGATCACCCGCCCGAGGAGGCACGAGACGGCGAACTCCCAGTGGCGAAGTCCTGCGGTGCCGGCGGCGAGGCTGACCACGGCCAGCGGCGGAACCCCGACCGCGGCGGCGACGAGCACCGTCGGGAGGGCGGTGCGGCGGCGGGAGAGCCAGCGCCGGATCCGTCCGGCCCAACGGGCGGCCCGGGCCGCCGCGCGACCTGATCGAGTCCGTCGCGCGAGCTTCCGGGCCAGCCGTCCGGTTCCGCGACGCGCGGCTTCGAACAGGAGCAGTTTGCCGGCGGTCTGCCCGAGCGCCAGAGCGAGTACGGCGACCAGAGCGTGGCCGCCACGGTGCCCGGCGACCACGGCGTAGGCCTCGGCGTTGACGACCGGGACGAGGGCCGAGGCGAGACCGTACCCGAGCGCCACCACCGCCTCGCCGAGACTGCTCACGCCCGGCCGTCCCGGTTAAGCAGCCGGGCCACCGCTGCGGCTGACCACAGCTTGACCGCGACGACGGCCACGGCTACGCCCAGCGCGAGCTGGTACTGCCCGAACGCGACGGCGCCGATCACCCCGGCGGTGTTGGCGGCCTTGGCCAGGGGCGACCAGTTCAACGCCCATACCCGCCGGTCGACCAGGTGGAAATAGTTCGGGCTGAGCACGGGCCAGCACAGGAATGCCAGCGACAGCATGGTGTCCAGCACCAGGAACGAGAGCAGGAACACCAGGGCCACGACCGCGACGTCGGGCACGAGGGAGACCAGACCCACGCAGAGCACGGCGGTGCACGCGCGGTCGCTCACGATATCGAGTACGGCCCCCGCGCGGGTCTCCTGTCCGAGCCGGCGGGCGGCCCAGCCGTCGAGCACGTCGCCGAGCCAGTAGATCCCGTACGCCACCGCCAGCAGTGCCACGGAGCCGGCGACGAGGGCGGCGACACCGACGGTGACAGCGGCGACCGTACGGAGGGCGGTGATGTAGTTCGGAACCGTACGAAGAGGGCCGACGTTGATGGCGGCGCGAGGGTCAGCGAGAGTCACCTCTGCAGCGTCGTGCTGAGGGCGTTCCGGGCGGAACGTGCCGCGGTGCCGATCTGGTCGCGGCGGCGGCACCGGGGTGCCGGCCGGTCTGGTACCGGGGTACCTGGCCGATTTCCGGGCTGGTCGCCGAGACTGTGCAGGTGAGGAGTGCAAACCGGGACTGGTTGCGCGACCCCGAGCGGGTGCGCCGGCTGGCGTACGGCGCGGCGGGCTTGATCGTCGCCCTGGTGGTCACGACCGCCGAGGGGGGCCTGTCCGTGCCGGCGGGTTGGGCATGGGTGGTGCTGCCCGTCGGCCTCGCGGCCTTGACGCTGCGGCCCCGCCACCGGGCCCTGGTCTTCGCGGTCTGCGCCGGGTTCGTGGCGCTGGTGAGCACCGGAGAGTCCGTACAGTTGGGCCTCGCGGCCGGCACCTTCGTGTTCGTCTCGACCTGCGTGGACCCGGCCCGACGCCCGTGGCTGGGGTGGGTTTTCGGCTTGCTCGGCGCCGTCGGCGCCCTCGCCACCGCGCTACTCAACCAGCGGGGGCTGTACGAGCAGCCGTTCGCCTTCGTGGCGGGCGGCTACCTCCTGGCGATCCTGCTGCGGTCGTGGTCCCGCGGCCACGCCCTCACTCGGGAGACAGGCGAGCTGCGCGGCCAGGCGGCGTGGCTGGAGCAGCGCACGAACCTGGCCCGCGAGCTGCATGACGTGGTCGGCCACCACGTCACCGCGATGGTGGTTCAGGCCGAGGCGGGCCAGCTCAGCGACAATCCGGGGGCGGCCCTGCGGGCGATCGCGGACAGCGGACGCACCGCGTTGAGTGAGCTCGATACGCTCGTCGTGCACCTGCGCGATCCGGGCGCGGCGATCGTCGTGAGCGCGCCGCCCCGCCTGTCCGACATCGACGAGCTGCTCGCGCAGCCGCTGCGCCACCAGGGCGTGACAGTGCGGGTGCGCCTGGACCCCGAGCCGGGCCTGGACGAGATCGGCGTGTTGGCCGTCTACCGCATCGCCCAGGAGGCCCTCACCAACATCGCCCGCCACGCGAAAGCCACGGCCGCCTGGGTCGAACTGGTCCGCATCGGCGACCGCGTCCGTCTACGGGTCAGCGACGACGGCGTCGGGCCGCCCCGGGCACCCGCGCGAGGCTCGGGCCTGCTCGGCATCGAGGAGCGGGTGAGCGCCCGCGGTGGGAGCTGGAAGCTGAGCCAGCGCCCCGGCGGCGGCACCATGCTGGAGGCCGACCTGCCGGTGGTGAAGACGTGATCCGCGTCGCGATCGCCGACGACCAGCAGCTGGTCCGCGAAGGCTTCAGCCTGATCCTGCGTTCCCAACCCGACATCCACGTCGCGGCCGAGGCGGCCGACGGCCGACAGTTCCTCGACGCCGTACGTCGCGACTCCCGCATCGACGTCGCCCTCGTCGACATCCGCATGCCGGTACTCGACGGCCTGCAGGCCACCCGCGAGCTGGCCGGGATCCCGCACGCCCCGGCCGTCATCGTCGTCACCACCTTCGACGACGACGCCTACGTCCTGGACGCCATCGCCTCCGGCGCGCGCGGGTTCCTGCTCAAGCGGTGCAGCGCCCGCGACCTGATCGCCGCGGTGCGGACCGTCGCGTCCGGGGAGGCGATCCTCTCCTCCGAGGTCACCGGCGCCGTACTCGACCGGGTACGCGCGACCGGGCCCGCCACCCTCGTGGAACTGACGGCCTACCAGCTGACCACTCGGGAGACCGACGTGCTCGCCCTGATCGGTGCCGGACTCAACAACAACGAGATCGCCGAACGCCTGCACCTTTCGATGAGCACCGTCAAGACCCACGTCACCAACGTGCTGGCCAAGACCGGCAGCCGCGACCGCGTACGAGCCGCCATCCTCGCGATCCAGGCCGGCCTCGCCCCCTGACAAGAACGAACCAGGAGAACCGCTCGCGCCGGCGGTGACAGCGCACAACACACTGTCATCGCCGGTGCTGTTCGTACTCCGCTGGTCTCGCCGCGGGGTTGCCAGGATTCGATCAGGCGACGAAGCGGGTCTTGCGGCGGCGGGCGACCAGGTAGCTCGCCGCGCCGACGACGAGCAGCAGCCCGCCGACGCCGGTGATCAGGCCGGTCGGGTCACCGGTGATCGGCAGCGTCGGGCCGTCGTCACCGCCGCCCTGACCGCCGTCTCCTCCCCCGTTGCCGGACGCATTGACGATGATCTTCGCCGAGTCGTTCCGCGCGTTCGGGTCACCGTCCAGCTTCACGACGAGGGTGCCGGTGGCGTCCGCCGCCACCTCGTCGATGCGCAGCGCAAACACGTACGGGTGCTCACCGCCTACCGCGATCTCGCTGGCGCGGCAGACGTACTCCTTGGCGCCCGGCTCGGCCCACTTCGCGTTCCCCGGGTCCCACTCCTCGCCCGGCACGTACGGCACACAGTCGCCGGATGCCTCGACGGCGGTGGTGCCCCTCGGGATGGTGATCCGGACCGGCAGCTTCTCAATCTGAGCGTCGAGCGCGGCGGGACCGAGGTTGGTGAAGCTCGGCCGTACGGCGACCACGTCACCCTTCCTGCCGCGGGCGGTGGCGCCCTTGGCCGCGAGATCCGCCGGGTTGTCGCCGGTCACGGTGACCGACGCCCGGGTGAAGTTGTTGGTCCGGTCCACGTCGGTCTGCGGGGCCTTCGCCTTCGCCCTGGTCTGCTCGACCAGGCGGAGTTCGCCACCGCGACCCGGCTCGAAGCCGGGCATCGGCCACTCCCCGTAGATGCGCGCCCAGTCGTCCTTCGTCCACCAGTCGAGGGTGACCGGGAGCTCGGCGCCGGTGCGGGCCTGCTCGTGCAGCCTGAGCGGGAGATCCTCCGAGAGCTGGTAGGACGTGTTCGCCTCGAGTTGCGTGTCGAAGGTGCAGATGGCGTTCAAGTTGAGGAACGACGCGCAGTTGGAGTAGTCGCCGGCGTACGTGACGAGCCAGTCGGCCTCCAGCATGAGGATCGTTCCGTTGACCGTGGTCGCGCTGCCGTTGCGGACCGCGCCGGGCAGCTCCACCCGGCTGCGCGGGGCGCCGCTGACCTCGACCGTCTCGTCGCTCACGAGGTCGACACCCTCGGCGATCGTGATGCCGGCAGTTGCGGTGGCGGAGATGCCGCCGGACGTGACCGTGACCGTGACATCACCCTGCTGCCCCGGGGTCGCGTCGTCCTTGCCGGTGAGCGTGTAGTTGAACCGGGGGTGCTGGCCCTTCGGAATGTCGATCTCGCAGTGCAGCGTGCTCGACGCCGTCTCGCAGGCCCAACCGTCGGGCATCGGCTCGACGGTGGCGAAATCCTCGACCTCGGACAGGTCGACGTCGAGCGTGGTCCTGCCGAACTGCCACTGATCCTCGTCGTCCCGGACGGGTTGCGCCACGAGCAATCCGTGGGTCGAGTGGCCGGGAGCGACGAGCTGGTTCGGCGCGTCAACGATGAAGGGAGGGTCGTCGGCGACCGCCGGGGTGGGGGCGGCAGCGACGAGCGCGCCCGCGACGCTCAGACCGGTGAGCCAACGCCGGGTGGAGTGCTTGAGCATGTGGGTCCTCCCGTACGCGCGCCCAGGGGTGACCAACGGATGGTAAGGATTCATCGAAGCTCTCCGCTGCCCCGACCTGCCTTCGACCGTCAACTCAGACCGAACGGCTGACCCGGCTCAGCACCAGCTCTACCAGGTCCGGAACGACCGAGCCCCCGCCGACCCGCGACTCGGGCACTCCGACCCGGCTTACGAAACGAGGCCCGGATCCGCACGTTCCGAGTCGATGGTGACTGGCTGTCGGAGGATGGTGCGTTGCTTGTCGGGTGCGACCTTGCGGTAGTCGCTGAGGTAGATCTCGTGGTGAGTTCCGGTCAGGCGGAGCCGGTTGGCGGGGATGTACTCGTGGTGCAGCTGTGCGAGCACGTCGGCCTCGTCGTCAAAGGAACCGACGTGCAGCGTCTGCACGCACCGCCCCTCGGGCAGCGTCTGGAGGCGGATGTCGTTGATACGCGCCGGTCGCTGCTTGGCGCCGGCTTGCTCGATGGCGGCGGTGACCATGGGCTGGTCGATCCAGTGGGGGACCATGAGCATCAACGTCCAGCTCCACCGGGACTTGTGTCGTGCGGTGGTGAACGCCGTCATGTCCTCGGCCCACCACAGACCTTCCAGGGGCGGGACGACGTAGTCGCGCCCGAGGGTGCGCTTGCTGGCGAACTTCAACTTGTAGGCCGTCGGGTAGAGCGCCTCGATCGCCTGCGTGAAGGCGGGTGAGGTGTTGGGGTCGCCGTGGCCGTCGATCATGAGGTACTGCATGTCCGGTACGTCAATTATCCGGAACCGGCCCCGTTGTGCCTGGTAGGCGTCAAGCGTCTTCTTAAAGTCGATCTTGTCGGCGGTCCTGTTGGTCATGGGGCACCTGGACTCGGGTGGCGAGTCACTGCCTTTCTGCATCCATGGTGGTCAGGGAATAGGAGAACACGTCGCGCGCCGCGTGCGGGAGGTGTTCTTGCGCGTGGTGCGCCGCCCGGACTGCGGCGATACCGGCTGGTCTCGGCGATGAAGGCCGGCGCGTTGTAGGTAAGGTCGGATGCCAGGTAGGCGTCTCGCGAACGGGAACACAGGTGGAGCTGCGCGACATCGAGACCTTTCTGGTGCTCGCCGAAGAGCTGCACTTCGGACGGACAGCGCAACGACTGCACGTCACCACAGCTCGGGTCAGCCAGGCCATCAAGCAACAGGAACGCCGCATCGGTGGTCTGCTGTTCGACCGCTCCACACGTACCGTCCGGCTCACACCGCTCGGCGAACAGCTACGCGACGACCTGCGGCCCGTCCACGCCGGCCTGCTAAAGAGCGTCGAGCGGGCCCGGCGGGCCGCCCAGGGCATCACCGGCACGCTCCGCGTGGGCATGATCCCTTTCAACACGTACGACCTGCGCCCGTTCTGGGACACGTTCCGCCGTCGGCACCCGCAGTGGTCGTTGCAGGTCCGCCGGGCCTCGTTCGTGGACCCGTTCGCCGCGCTGCGTACGGGAGAGCATGACATCCTCGTCGCCTGGCTGCCCGTGAACGAACCGGACCTGACCGTGGGACCGGTCCTTTTCGGCGACCAGCGAATCCTGGCAGTGTCGACCGATCACGAACTGGCCCGAAGACCATCCGTGTCGCTGGAGATGCTCGCCGACTTCCCGAACGGAACGGGGCAACGCCTGCCGGACTACTGGGAAGACGCGTACCTGCCGTTCCACAGCCCACGCGGCCACACGATCGAGCGTGGCGCATTCGTCACCAACAGCGACGAACTCATCCACCTCGTCGCCCTCGGCGAGACGGTCCAGGTCTTCCCCGTCCACGTGACCGACCACTGGGCCATGCCGGACGTGCGGTGGCTGCCCATCACCGACCTGCCCCGCCTGAACTACGCCCTGGTCTGGCGCACCGAGACCGAAACCGAGATCATCCGCGCAATGGCACAGGTCGTCAACGACCTGTGCCCGCTGTTGCGCTAGCCGAGAGACGGAGAGACTCAGACGACGCCGTCACTCACCGGCCAGACCGTTGTCGGCGAGCCATTGCGGGTCCGGTGCCACCATCTGCAGAACCTCCACCAGCAGCCCGTCGGGACCGGCGACCTGGAATCGGCGCTGTCCCCACGGCTCGGTCACGAGCGGCAGGACCACCTCCAACTCAGCAGAGCGCAGCCGTTCGAACTCGGCGTCAACGTCGGCGACCAGGAACGCCAGCAGCGTGCCGACCACCGCCCTGCCCCGGGTTGCCCGCGGCCACGATTCGTGGTCGCGCTGCACGAAGTCCAGGCTGACGGTCGGGTGATCAGCGTGCTGCGTGTTCACGTACCAGCCCAGGTCGATCCCGACCTTGAACCCGAAATGCTCGGCGAACCACGCCGCGCTCGCGGTCGGGTTGTCCGCCGCGACCGCCATCCCAATCAACGAGAACTGCATACGTGCCTCTCCCCTGTTCCACGGACGGTCACGTCCCTGATCTGTCCAGCGCGTGGCCCGAGACCGGCCAGCGATCTTTGCGCTTGATACCACCAGCGTCCGTCACCCGCCGGTGCGGATCAACGACGACCTCGCACACATACCGTTAAGCCGCGATTGACAATCGATTCACTTGGTTCCCGGACGGACACCGGTCGCGGCCGCCGGCACGACAGCGCGCGCCGGGCTCTACCGTCCTCGGTCACGTACTCAGAAGCCGGACGGCGGCAGATCCGCGCACGTGATTTCGGGTACACGCGTCCCAGGGCGTGACGGGCCCTTCACGTGGAAGTGATCTAGTTGACGGGTGAGTGACCTGCGAGATCTCATCGTCCGCTGGCAGCGCGGCTGGGGCGTGGCTCGCGGGCTGCCCGTCGCCAAGGACGTAGGCGGCGCGTTGCGGGTCCGGTGCATGCAGCCCGGCCGCGACATCGAGTATGTCGCGCTCGATGCCGGCGAAGACCTCGCGTCGCTCGCCACGTTGGCTGAGCTGGTCATTGGCGAGGACGCCGTCACATGGCTGACCGTGCCCACCACCGATCCGGCGAGGGCGGCCTCGGCTCTGGCGGCCGCCGGTCTGATCGTGCTCAAGCACTCAGAACTGCTGATGACAGCCGATCTTCGCCGGCATCCGCAGAACATGCCCGTGGCACCGTACCGGCTCCTGACCCAGGTCGACGCGCACGGAGGCGACAGCGTGGTCACGGCCACGGTACGGCACGAGTCGGGAGAGGTCGGCGCGCGCGGGACGATGGGACTGGCCGGTACAGATGGGGTCGCAGACCGGATCGAGACCATGCCGGCTCATCGCCGCAAGGGTCTGGCCAGCGCGGTCATGAGTGCACTAGCCCGTTCCGCGATCGAAGAAGGCGTCGAAGAGGGCATTCTCATCGCCAGCGAAGACGGTCAGCGTCTGTACAGGACGCTCGGCTGGCAGCCCGTGGCCGACGTGCTGATCGCAACGACGCCTGGCAACGCCTACCCGTCCTGAACGGCGGGGACATTGCGGCCGCTGGTCAGTTGACGCTCACGACGACCTTTCCGAGGGCGCGTCCCTCACCCACGTGGGCCAACGCCTCGGGCGTCTCGTCGAGAGTGAAGGCCCGGTCGATGTGGATGACGAGGTCACCCGCCACGCAGAGATCGGCCACCGGTTCGAAGTGGGTCGGCCCTTCCCGGACGGCGAGCACACCCAGCCGGCGGTGGGTGAGCCGGCCGGCCACCGCGCCGATCGTCAGGACGCGCAGCAGCGCCGAGACCGATCCGCCGACGCACCGGTAGCGGCCGCCGGGGGCCAGCGCCCGGCGGTAGGCGAACACCGATCGGTGCGCGACCAGATCGAGGATGAGATCGTACGGGCCGCTGCGGGTGAAGTCCCGGCTGCGGTAGTCGATCACCTCGTCCGCGCCGACGGACCGCATGAAGTCGAGCTTGCCCGCGTTGTCGACGCCGGTCACCTGGGCGCCGAGTCGTTTGGCCAGCTGGATCGCGAATGCGCCGGATCCTCCGCCGGCGCCGTTGATGAGGACCCGGTTGCCGGCTGCGGCGCCCGCGGTGCCCTGCTGTGCGATCACGCCCGCCTGTGGGATCGCCGACGCCTCGGCGAAGGTCAGGGCGGCGGGCTTGCGGGCCAGGACCGATTCGGGCGCGATCGCGTACTCGGCGAAACCGCCCTTGAGCATGAGGTTGTCGCCATACACCTCGTCACCGGGTCGGAACCGAGTGACGGCGGAGCCCACCGCGTCGACCCATCCGGCGATGTCCGAGCCGAGGGTCCGGCGTGCCGGGGAGCGCAGCCCACCGATGCGCGAATACAGTGGCGAACCTTGCAGGGTTTCCCAATCGCTCAAATTCACCGAGGTCGCCGCAATCTTGACGAGCACCTGTCGGGCAGCGGGAGAGGGCTTGGGGAGATTCTCGATTCGCAGCCCATCCGGGGGCCCGTACCGGTCGTACACGACTGCTCTCACCTGGTACCACCAGCCCTTCGGGAAAGTAGGCCAGCGCAGTACCCGATGCGTTCAGGGCCAGCAGCCTACGCCTCTTGGTTAGCACGGCGGGACAAGCGGCTGGTCGCCGCCACCCTGCTCCCAATCTGCTCCAGGTAAGCGGCAGATACAGCGAAGCCCGTTACCGACCGATCCGGTAACGGGCTTCTGCGCTGCACATACTTCGGTGGGCGATGCTGGTATCGAACCAGCGACCTCTTCGGTGTGAACTCTCGGCGAGCCAACCGGATCAGGCTCGATACGAGTTCAGACGGCTTACTGGCGCGTCTCTCGGCTCGGTTCGGCTGGCACGGCTGCTGTACTTCGGTGCTGTACTGCTGGCATCAGACAAGGCGCTGTATCCGGACCTTGGGGCGCTCGTTCCTGAGGTGTCCGTGCTTGTGCTGGCGGACCTGCTCGTCCCAGACCTCCTGGTCGTAGTCCGGGTCCGGCGGGATCCACTTGTGGGAGCCGTCGCTGTAGTGGAACTTCTCGTCACCCGGCCGCAGGATGCTCATCGGGTCCAACCGAGGAAGCGGTAATGCAGGTGGCCGGCGGGAACGTGGGCCAGGTCCTGGGCGGCGTTGACGAGCTGGGCGGCCAGGTAGAGGGCCAGTGACACCCCGGCGCGGTCGTACTCGGCCCGCAGCTCTCGGCGCCGGGTCTGGCATGGCCACTCCCCCGCACAGCCGCCGCACGTCCAGGCTGGCTTGATCGGGTGGTGAGTGGTCATCGCGGGACGTCCTGGCTGGGCCAGTGGCCGCGGTTGATCGGGATGCGATGGCGGCTCCGGCATGGCAGCTCGCCTCCGCAGCGGCAGATGCGCCGCCAATGCCGCCAGGACCAGACCGGCCGGTGCCGGCGAGCCAGCGTTAGCGCTACAGCCAGGAGGTACGCGTCATAGGAGACGTGCCGTCGACCGCCAGCCGCATCATCGCGGTTGGATTGCCGGCGATTGCCAACGTCCCGGCGGGCCACAGCAGCTTCCTCGTTCCAAGCGGCCGATCTGTTCGACCTGGTCATCACGCCTCCCGCCGACGCCGGGTAAAGCCGTGGGCACCCACTTCGGGAGGCGGGCACCCACGGCAGGACCCCCGGCCGCCAAGCTGGGTAGCCCCAGAAGCAACTTAGGACGCAATGTGCGCAGGGTCAACAGCTGACGCACATAGCGTTGTAAGTCGCACCCCGGGTGTGATCTGCTTGCACCAGCCGCCAAGCTGGGAGCACCACCTATGTCTGAAGCCGCCTACCTACAGGTCGCGCGGGATATCCGCGAGCAGATCAGCTCCGGCCAGTTGAAGCCGGGTGACAAGCTGCCGTCCTTTGCCGCCCTGTGCGAGCACTACGACGTGAGCAACACCGTCATCCGCGCCGCCATGCTCATCTTGAAAGCCGAAGGGCTGATCGACGGCCGGCAGGGCAAGGGCGTGTACGTCACGAACCGGCAGTCTGGGTAGGCAACGCACACCCAGCCGAGGCCGCCGACGAGTGACGGTGTGTGTACGGTGCACGTCTAGGTGTTGAAACGGAGCTAAGAGCCGCTGTCCTGCCACCAGCGGAAACGGTGCTCACCACCTGCTCGCAGCGCGTCCCGGGCTGCCATGGCTACTCGCTGGTTGATGACGTTTGACGGTGTCTTGTGCCCCCTGTGCGCCCCGGGCACCGTCCCGTGCGCTGTGGATCGGTGGGCTCAGACCAGTGCTGATGCCGCCAGGTTGGTCGCAAGACCACCGAGGACACACGCAGCAGAGCCAACGATCGACTTCATTGAGATCACCTTGCCTTCCCCGTCCGGTTCCGCCAGAACTGCGGTCGAGATCAGAGTGAGGATGAAGGCGGCCATCATGAAGAGCAGCACTGGACCCAGGACCAGCCCTGGTCTCAGCCCACCGACCCGCCGACCATGGTAGCCCCTCCGCTTATAGGCTCCGGGGGCTATGTCTGGCAGGGTCCGTTCACCTCTGCGGCCTCAGGCGGCTGTCCGCGCTCGACAACCGGGGGATGCCCTCGTCCCGCCTGATCGCTGTCGGCGCTGCTGCCGCCGCACACGGTTTAGGAAGGATGTAGCGCCCGCTCGGGTACCTGCTGTCCTACCAGGGCACTCGCCCAACGGCTCCCCAGCCCGCCCCTTGATCATTCCGTCCATGTTCCGGATCTTGTCTTCCACCCTGGATCCATGGATTGACTTGGGTGCCCTGCATCCCGACTGCTGGACCACCGCCGAGGGCCACTGGCGGTCGGCCACCGTCTACTTCATGACCGGTCGGTCTAGCGGAATCTGGCATACAGGTCGACTCGGCCGTCGCCCACCAGGCCGACCGCACGATTGCTGACCTGCCTATCTTCGGGTACTGCTGGTCCGCCTCGGTCGTCTCTGGTCGACGTTCAACGGCCCAAACGGCGCCCAGGGACGGCCCGCGACCCCCGCCGGGCATAACTAGCCTCCGTCCTCGCAGATGACAAGCTTGAGCCAGAACGCCAGACTTAGCACATGACGATGCGCAAATTCGAGACGGAGTCACGAGTGACAGTCGTCGTCACTCCTCGTTTGATCGGCAGACAGAAGGATATAAAAAGCCTGCCGGGATCCCTCGTGGAAGATTGCCACCTGTACATCGTCTCTCGTCAGCCCCGCCTGAGTGTTGACCCGTCGTCCGTCATAGTCAGAGATGGCCTCATCCGATTCAAGGTCCGCTCCCAGCACGGCGGCGATTTCCGCGAGCATCTTTGCGCCTTTACCACTAAGCAATACAGGGAGGGCTTTGCATGGAAGGCTGAATGGCCGTTCGAGGATTTCAGATTCACGCACAAGGGCGAAGACCTTGCCTGGGGATCGATTGGAGCGCTCGTCAACCATATGGAAGTGGGTGTCGAGGAGCTTCTAGAACACGAAATCCTGTACATCGGGCAAGCCTTCGGAAAGGACGGCGAGCGCAATGCCTACGACCGCCTAAAAAGTCACTCCACCTTGCAAGCAATCTATGCAGAGAATCGGCCCGACTATGACATATGGCTCACTCTTTGCGAGATATCGGATGTATCGCTCGTTCAAGACATCAGTTCTGGCGAGGCTGAGGTAATGGGGGACAAAGACACGCTCCATAGCCTGGAAGTGCTGGCGCGTTCTCAAAATCCCCAGTTCTATCGCCGCGAGGCTCTAACGATGGCAGAGGCTGGTCTAATACGCTTCTTCATGCCTGAGTACAATGAAAAGTTTAAGAACAACTACCCAGATCCCAATCATGTGCACATCTCAACGGCAGTTGAACTTGATTTCGCTGACCTAATGGTTGAACTCCACGCCTACCCCATCAATGTTCGTTTTTGGAGTCCCAGACAGCCTCTACAGTCGGGGCTAATTCACGTCGCTCGCTTCCCGCTACGCGCGACAGGTGGGCTGGTGGCGCTTGTGCTTGAGTCGACCTCGAAAGAAGCTCCGCCAATCACTACGGGAGACTAGCCATCCCGATACCCCGATAGATGTCAAGCTCCGTCGGCTGCTGCCTCGCTGTCGGAGCTTGACTCATTCGTCCCGAAGGGACCACCAGCCATCGATGAGCTGGGCCAGTAGCAGCGCTCAGCTACCCGGACGGTCCGCCGCAGTCCATGAACGTCCGGCGTTGCTTGCGCTCATCGTCACCCAGTTGGTCACCCAGCTCCGGTATCAGACGTTGAAGCGGAACTAAGAGCTGCTGTCCGCCAACCAGTGGGAACGCACCTTGGCCCCTGCTCAAACGGCGTCTGCGCCTGCCATGGCTACTCACTGGTTGACGGCGTTTGACGGTGTCTTGTGCCCCCTGTGTGCCCCCACACTGCCAGGGGGCTCTCTCAAATCGCCCTGGCCTGCTAGGGCTTAGACCTGCGGCAAGGAAACACTCTCCCCGCCAGTCCTCGTCAATCCCTCGCCGCGACCTGTCGACCTGGCACGGATCTGGCACGCCAGTCATTCCGCCGGACCGCCTGTCTTGCTTGTGAACTGGGCGGTACGTCCACCAGCGTCCGGCGTCCAGGTCGACCCGGCTGAGGCCCACTGGCTTGGTCGGAGAGAACAGCCATCTGCGCTCGCGGTAGCCACTGCTTCAACGGTACTAGCCCTGTTCCCGCCCGTTGCCCCGGCGAGAGAGATAAGAGGCGCATTGCTTTCCAAAAGAAGTCAACGCCCAAGTTGTCTCGTACCCAACATAGGCACCAACAGCGACATCATGGGCAATGCCCAAGCTCTGCAATCTGCTAACCAACGCGTCGAGTGCGCCAACCAAGCCTCCGTCCTCGGCGTAGATGTCCTTGACCGGCCACCGGTCAGGGGTGGGTACTCCATCGGTCCGAGCGCCACTCCGCTTGGGATTCGGCCGTGCTAGCAGCTCCATCAGCCTCAGATGGGGCCTTTCAAGTTGCCGAACGACATCAACAACTACTTGCGTCGAGTCGATATCCGTGGCCTCCCACGCCCCACGGACAAATACCCGGGCCAAGGTGTCGATCTTCCAGTCGTCCAGCGCCCGGGCCGCCGCGTCGGCAGTTTGAGCAAGCAGCTCCAGCAATCGGGCGTCCTCGGCCACCTCTCGAAGCAATTCCTCCGCCCGGATAGCAGCCTCATCCTCGACAGTGCCGACAAAGCGACTCACGTTCTCGATGCGGCGACGCCACAGCGGAGCTGCAAGGTTCACCATCTCCTCTGCCGCTGAGCCAACAAGGGATCCGACACTGGCTCCGACTATGGAGCCAGCAGCGGGTGGGGCTCCTATGCTCAGCCCGATCAGTTCACCAACCGCCGCACCGGCCGGCGTGATGGCGCCGCTGTTGGCCCAGCGCCCAACTACTGAGCCACTCCGCTCCACAAGGTCAGCCATCCAGACATCGTCGCATCCGGCAGCCACTCGCCTGGCACGGCGACTCCACCAAACCTGATCCAAGCGGCACACTGGACACTCCAGCCGGTAAGCCATCAAAGCAAGCCGCGTGACCCCTCGTTTGTAAGTTCTGGGCGCGTCGTTCGGCGGTGTCTGTCCGCGTTCGGGGCCTCGGGCGACTGTCTGCGCCCGGCGGCTGGTGGATGTCCTCGTCCCGGCCGGTTGCTGTCGCCGTTGCTGTCGACAGCTCGTCGGGCGATCAGCCTGCGTTCGTACGAAGCCGGTTGAAGGCTTCCGCGCGAATCTCGGCTATGAGCTCGTCGTTCGGCTTCCTGTGCGGGTGAGTCGGCAAAGCACTGACCTCGGCGATAAGCCGCGCCTCCGCGTCATCGAGTCCAAGCACCTCAGAGCCTTCGTCGCTCAGTGCCGCTCTGATTCCCGCGGTCATCAGGTCGGCAGCAGCTTGAGCCCGCGGCACGCAGGTACTATCGTCCAGAGCGCCGCCACCCCATTCATCCTGCTGGTAGTTCCCTAGATCGATGTTCCAAACGATGGTTGCGTTGGCGGCAATTAAGGTCACCCAAAGCTGCTGTAAAACTGGCGGAGCGTACAACTTGACTCGACCGGTGAGCTGGTTGGGATGTAGCGTCAGCTTCGCGAGGTCGGCCGCGCCGCCCGCTCCGTTCTCCATGTTGTCGTACCAGGCTTGGCGATCCTCTACATACTCAGCCATGTCGACAAGGAGTTGACGCCGAGTCTCCCGCAGACGGTCGGCCTTATCGCGGGAGTGCCGCATGCGATCGATGGTCAGTTCGCGTTCGCGCGTCGCTCGCTGAGACCAAGCAACGCCAGCGAAGGTGAACAGGCCACCAACCAGTGAGCCAGAAAGTGCCGTCAGCAGCGTTGCCCAGTCGGGCGTGGAAGCCATGCCGGGATCCTTGCAGCCGACCAGCGGGCTGTCCACGCCACCTACTCCGACAGCATCCGGCGTACAGGTCGACTCGTCTGTCGCCCGCCAGGTCAGCCGTCAGTACATGGCGGCTGACCTGCTGTTTCTTCGGGTACCGCTGGTCGTCGTCGGTCACTGTTGGTCCGCCTTTGACGGCCCAGTCGCGGCCCAGACGGCCCAGCGGCGGCCCTGAGCGGCCATCGCTGGCATGGCCCACGGTCAGTTTGGGACGTCAGCCCTGACCGTGTAGCTTCCCAAGGCGTTACTGTGGCTCGCACCAGCCAACGCGCATCCGGTGACCGGTCCCGCAATGTCCAACAATGCGGTGGTTCGTCCTACCCGTTCGGTCTATACAGACCGCTACAGGAGGATTGCGGTGTGGTGAACTGATCTCTAGGCTGCCGCTATGGCTGTTAGGGGCTCACACTCTGCGGCAGGAAACGCCTTGGGTTACCTCTATCAGTGCCAGTGGGCTCTGGTTGAGTTAGCCGAACGTGGGCGAGAAGACCCGAGTGTGGAGCTTCGGCTAGAGGCGTTGGACGACATCGACTTCGTCCGAGACGGAACGCCTGACGAACTGCTGCAAGTTAAGCATCACATGACTCCCGCGAGTGATCTGACCGAAAACAACCCCGATCTCTGGCGATCAATCAATTCTTGGCTGGATACCGTAGATCTCTCAGTGGACCGGATCCCTGTGCTTCGGCTACTCACTACGGCCCGAATACCAGGTGGGGGTGCGCTCTCCAAGCTTCACGCCGGACCGGATAGGGATGTCCCGGCCGCGGTTGCTGCGCTTGAGGCAGCCGCCAGCAATAGTAGATCCGGCACGACGGCCCGATGGCGGGATGCCTTCTTAGCTAAACCCCCAGAGCATCGGGCTGCTCTAGTTTCGGCAATCGTTGTTCATGACGGCGCGCCCCACGCCGGCGACATAGATCAAAGCTTGCGGAAGGCATTTGGATACATCGTGCCACGGGATCGAGGGGACGACTACCTTAGGTATCTCAAGGGATGGTGGAGCGGCATCTCGGTGAGCCTGCTGGACGGATCGCTTCCAGCAATCAGGGCAGAGGACCTGCGAGTGCAAGCGGAAGATTTGCGAGACCAGTTTGGGCCGCAGGCTTTACCCCTGGATCCGCAAGTGATGGCAAAATTCTCTAGAGAGGAAGCCGAAGTCTACAGGGGCCGGACTTTCGTTACGCAACTGCTCTGGATTGCTCTCGATGAGAACCGTCTACTGAAAGCGATCCGAGATTATCACCGTGCGTACACTCAGCGGTCGGAGTGGCTACGCCGGGGCTACCTGTGTGAGGCGGAGATCGATCGCTTTGCCTTTGCGCTGCATGACGAGTGGGAGCAGGTGTTCGACCGCCGGGTCGCCCAGGCCGAGCGATCGGGCGGGGCATCACCGGAGGATACCGGGATGGCGATATTCGAAGAAATCTGCGCCAACTCTCGGGCTCGCATCAGAGAACGCTTCGATCAGGGATGGCTGAACCGAGGGACGCTGCATCAGTTGGCTGAGGGATTCGCCGAACTAACTATCGGGTGGCATCCAGATTTTGCGAGCAAGTTGGAAAGCTTGCTCCGACCAGTTGTGGCAGAAGAACCGGTCCAATGACGCGCTTTGCCGAGCGGCTGCCGGAAGTTGCCGCCCTACTAAACCCGGCCTTCACAGCCAGAGTGCTGTTTGAGTCCGCTCGGGGATTCTCCGATGGCGACGACGATCCAATGCCCTTCCCGCTGGCGTTTTTAACCCTACCTCTAGTCCTACACGAAGAGACACGCCAAGCTCTTCCCAGAGACCGGAGGAAGCGATTCGCGGCGTGGGTCTCAGAAAACCCATGGATTGTGGCTACGTTTCCCGCACGTGCACCAGAGATGGTGGAGCTCACGCGTGAGGGTCTCAGATTTGCGCTACGCACTGGAATGCTACGTGTCACAAGTGAAGGAGGGTTACAGATCGGAAGAGTTCCGCGCCCTCTTTCGGCCGCGCAAGGTGCCGATGTGGCAGCGTGTGTAAGAGCAGCCAGAATCGTTGGTATGTGGTTTCGTACAACCGACATAGCAACAGCTTTCGCTCTCCTGGGAGTTAGGCCCTAGAATGCAGATTCTTGCAGTGGCCCTGTACAGCAAGCGTGGACAGCGGCGACGGGATATTGAATTCAAGCCAAACCAGCTTAATATCCTTACCGGGAAGTCGAAGACCGGAAAGTCGGCGCTGCTCGACATCGTCGACTTCTGCCTCGGTCGAACCGACATATCCCTCCCATTGGGAATCATCACTGACGTCACAAGCTGGTATGCGATATTGGTCGAGCTTGGCGATTCCCGCCTAGTCCTCGCTCGGCCCAATCCGGAGGGCGCCTCTACGAGCCAAGCCATGATTACGGTCGGAGGCCCCGATCTTGCCCTCCCTTCACCCGGCGAGCTCGTTGCCAACGCAGACTCGGGTGCTCTGCGCGCCGAAATAAGTCGTCGCCTTGGCATCGAGAGCTACCGCATTGAGCCGCCTGGTGGATCATTGCGCTATCCCTACGACGTCTCGATAGCCCAAGCCGTTCTCTTGTGTCTACAGAAGCAGACCGAGATAGCGAGCCAGACGCAGCTGTTCCACCGCCAGCACGAAGGCGGTATCGAGCAGTCCATCAAGGACACTTTCCCATATTTCTTGGGTGCTACCGGACCAGACATCGCCCAGTTGCGCTACGAGCTGCGTACCGCTCAAAGGGCGCTAGCACGAGCGGAGCGCGAGTCTTCCCAGCGCAATGCGGCGGATGCGGCCAGCGACGAGGAGATTCGGTCCCTTGCGCAAACAGCCATCGCTTATGGTGCGATCGACGCAGAAGTGTTGGAACTGGCTCCTGATCAAATGCTTGCGCGCCTAAGTGAGGTGGCGCGTTTGGAAGAGCAGGCGGTTGGCCCGTCGCTGCCACCTGAGATAGAGCCTCGCCGCCAAGAACTGCTTGCGGCAAGGAGGGAAATGCGTCAAGACCTTGACTACCTAGAAGCCCAGGTCAGTCTCATAAGCTCGCTCGAAAGTGAAGGAACCCGGTTTCAGCGGGAGTTAGAAATTCAGCGGGGACGTCTCGCAACACTCCGAGTCATCCCAACGCCCAACCGCGATAGTGAGACATGCCCACTTTGCAATTCGCCGCTTGCCGAGCCAGACGCTACAGTCGATGAGATCACGGAATTGACGGCTCGCATCTCTGAGGAATTGAGCACGGTCGAGCGTGCTCGCCCCGCAAATAACCGTCGGCTCGCGGAGCTTTCCAATAGCATCTCAGAGCTTCGGAACGTGATGCGCGACAACGCTGCGCAACTGGAGCAACTCGCATCGACCGAATCGGCCATCCAGGACGACCTGCGGGAGAGAGAGCAGGCCGCCTACCTCCGCGGTCGGATTGCAAGTGCCCTTGAGCGCATCGAGCCACCCGCCGCCCTGCCGAGCATACCTATAGATCTGGGCCGTTACCAACGTGCCGTTGCGCAGCTTGAAGAACAGCTTGCGGCTACGGACGCGGAGAACGAGGTTTCCTCTCGACTATCACTCATTGCTCGGCGGATGACGGAATGGGCACAGCAACTCGAGCTAGAACATTCGGAACACAATGTACGGCTCGACCTAAAGCAGCTCACGGTTATTGCCGATAAGCCGGAGGGGCCTAGGCCGCTCAGGAGGATTGGCAGTGCCGAGAACTGGATTGGATATCATCTGGTTACCCACCTGGCGATTCACTGGTGGTTTCACGAGCATGGTCGGCCAGTTCCACGATTCATAATGTTCGACCAGCCCACTCAAGCCTTTTTCCCTGAACAGGTGCCAGATGCAAGCGAGGTAGCGGATGCAGATTGGGCAGCGGTCAGGCGTCAATTCCTGCTGTTCCGAGAGTTCGTGCGTGTTACCAACGGAGGAGTTCAGATAATAGTTTGCGATCATGCGAATCTCACGGAGGATTGGTTCCAGGACGCCCTGGTGGAAAACTGGCGTGGGGATGAGGCGTTGATTCCTCTCGACTGGCTGAGCGATGACTAGCCCTCAACACCAAGCGTGTGTGCCATCCCGTCTGCCGTCGACCCGCCTATTGAGGGAGCGGGCTGCCGCCCGGCCCGCCACGTCAAGCGGACCTTGACACACGTTCGGACGCTGGCGGGTCGGGCGGTGGTCTGCTCGGCTTGCCCGGGTCGATGGCAGACGGGACGGCCTACCGCAACCACCCACGGGACCGCGACCCGCCGAAGGAGCGCCGGCCATCCTGGAGCCGGAGCGCCCCCGCCGGAGGCGCACTAACCGCAACCCCGCGACCGCCGCCAGCTCGCCGACGCCGGGCCGGCGTCCGCTCCCCTGCGCCGCGCGGGCTCGTGGCCGCGCGGCCCGGCCGGCTGCCGGCCCACCACCGCACCGGTCAATGGTCTGTAGTTCTGCGGCGGCCCTCCGGGCTCTCCGCTCTCCGCGCCAGCCGCCGGGCGTGTTGCGTGGCCGGAACGGAGCGGCAGCGGAGTGCAGGCCGCGCGCCCTGGCGGCGGCGCGTGCGGCCCGTTGCGGGCCGCCTTGATAGACGTACAGAAAGTCCTCCCACATCAGCCGGCAGCCGGCCGTCCCACCTCCATCCAGCGACATCACGGCGGGTTGACGTGTCGGCACGCGGTGCTACTCTGGCGCTCGTCGAGCACGCTAGCGCGGCCTTCCCGCCGGACCGCTGGACTCGACCTCGGAGATGCCGAGCGGCCTTCCTGCCGCCGATGCGGGTCACGACCCGCCGGCTCCCGATCGCACCGGCCGCCGCGCCGGTTCTCCGAATCCGCTGAACGGCCCAGCACGGCTCCACTGCCGTCCACGATGGCCCGGATTCGCAGACCTCCACGGGTGGGGCAGCCTGCGGCAACCGGTCGGATGCCGACATCCCAGGCTCCCCACCCGTGCCGGCCTTCGTCACCAGCTCGACAAGCGCGAGAGGACACAACCATCGGCGGGACGTGGCACCACCACGAACCTGCCCTCCGGCGTCAGCCGCCCTCCCGGCGGTGCCAGGAGACACGACGAACACCACCAGCGGACCAACGTCCACAGCTGGTGGTGCTTCGTCTCCCGTCCCTGCCACCTCCCAAGGAGAAGACCGTGTCCACCCCGCTCACCCTGTACCGGCCCGGTCTCGCCGTCGGCCGTGACGCCCAAGCCCTGCACCGCGCTGCAACGCCGGAGTTCTCCGGCTGGCTTGAGCACACTGCCGCTGCCGGCGGCTGTGCCCAGCCAATCCGCCTCACCGGCACCATCGCGGCCGTCGAAACGACCACCGGCCGCATCACTGGCCAACTCCGGACCGACGAGCTGCCCGACCGGGCGCTGTACAAGGCGTGCGGCAACCGCCGCGAGTCGCAGTGCCGAGACTGCGCCTGGGTCTACGCCGGTGACGCCTACCAGGTCATCCGCTGCGGCCTGACCGGCGGCAAGGGCGTACCCGACTCGGTCGGCCGACACCCGGTCGTCTTCGCCACCTTCACCGCCCCCTCCTTCGGCGCGGTCCACCACCGGCACGTCTCCCGCCACACCTGCGCCACCCGGCAGCGCTGCGACTGCCGCCCCGCTCCCTGCCGCGCCCGAAGTGCCGCCGGCACCCGCCAGCATGGACAGCACGCGGCCTGCTTCGCCCGCCACGACGCCGACGATCCGCGGCTTGGGCAGCCGTTGTGCCTGGACTGCTACGACCACGATCACCAGGTCGTCTGGAACTACTTCTCCGGCGAGCTGTGGCGACGCACCAAACAGGCCATCGAGCGGCACCTCGCCGCCCTCTGCCGCCGACGCGGCATCCCCTTCGTCCAGGTCGTCACCGGCTCCGGCAAAGTGCGACGGGTGCCACCGGTGCGGGTGTCGCACGGCAAGGTCGCCGAAATGCAACGCCGGGCAGCCGTGCACTTCCACGCCCTACTGCGCCTCGACGGTGTCGCCCCTGACCCGGATGCTCTCGTGCCGCCCCCGACCGGCATCACCGTCGACGACCTGGACGCCGCCGTTCATGCCGCCACGCGGCAGATCGTCGTCACCACACCTCCGCATCCTGACCGGCCGCAGGGCTGGGTGGTGGCCTGGGGCGAGCAGGTCGACGTGCGACGGATCAACGCCGCCGACGGCGAGTTGACCGACGGCAAGGTGGCCGCCTACCTGGCCAAGTACGCCATCAAGGCCACCGAATCCACGGGGCGCTCCTTCACCCGGCTCACCCCTGCCACCATCGACGACTCCGCCGATCCGGAAGGCGATCATCTCGCCCGCCTCATCGACGCCTGCTGGCACCTCGGCAGGCCCACCGGCACCGACACCGCCAGCGGCGCCACAACGGCCGGCGACCGTCAAGGCAGCCTTGACACGGAACCGAACGCCTACGCCGGGCTGCGCCGCTGGGCGCACATGCTCGGCTTCGGCGGCCACTTCCTCACCAAGGCCCGCCGCTACTCCGTCACCTTCGGCCTGCTCCGCGACACCCGCGCCACCTACCGGCGCGAAGAGGACGACGACCCGCCAGACACGATCACCGTCGGCACCCTCACCTACAGCGGGTCCGGCTGGCTCACCGAAGGTGACGCCCTGCTCGCCAACACCGCCGCAAGTCAGCGACGCGAGAGCAGACGCATCGGCCGGGAAGAACTCGCCCACGAAGCCTGGCTCACCGGAGCCGCAGCATGAACCACGACCTCCGCCCCCGCTGGTACTCCCCTACCGAGGTCGCCGTCCTTCTCGGCTTCGGCATCTCCAAAGTCAAGATGAAGATCGCTACCGGCGAGCTGCGCTCTATCAAGGACGGCAAGTACCGCCGCGTCCTCCCGGAGTGGGTCGACGACTACATCCGCGAACAGGTCGAGCGCCAGGAGGCTGCCTGATGCCCGGACGCGCACGAGCTAACGGCGAAGGCTCGATCTTCCCCTACCGCAACGGCTTCGCCGCCTACGTCTGGGTCAACAAGCCGGACGGCAGGCGCACCCGGAAGTACGTCTACGGCAAGACCCGCGAAGCAGTGCACGACAAGTGGATCAAGCTGCACCAGCAGGCCAAGGCCGGGCCGGTGGCGACCAGCATTCCGACGGTTGGCAGCTTCCTCACCTACTGGCTCAACGAGATCATCCAACCGAACCGCGCGCCCCTGACCTACGCCACCTACGAGACATTCGTCCGCCGATACATCTCCCCCGGCGTCGGCGCGAAGCGGCTCGACCGGCTCCAGTCCCGCGACGTGCAGACCTGGATCAACCAGGTCGCCCGCACCTGCCAGTGCTGCGCCCAGGGCAAGGACGCCGCCCGCCCGAAGCGCAAGCGGCGCTGCTGCGCGGTCGGCCGCTGCTGCCAGGCCCTCCCGTCGACGCGCACGGTCAGCGACATCCGGGCCGCGCTGCGGGCCGCCCTCACCCACGCCCAGGCCCAAGACCTCATCACCAAGAACCCCGCCGTCGCGGTCACCCTCGCCACCGTCCGCCGGAGGCGGGGCAAGTCCTGGTCGAGTGACGAGGCACGGAAGTTCCTGGAGTCCGCGAGAGCGGACGACGACCCGCTCTACGCCGCCTACGCCCTGGTCCTCGTCACCGGCCTACGCAAGGGCGAAGCCCTCGGACTGACATGGGAGGACGTCGACCTCGACGCCGGAGAACTGACCATCGGCCGTCAGCTCCAACGCGTACGCGGCCAACTCCTGCACCGTGACACCAAGACCCAGGCGTCCGACGCCATGCTCCCCCTGCCCGACATCTGCCTCACGGCCCTGAAACTGCGAAGCGAACAACGCGACGAGGCGAGAGCAGCCGCCGGCAAGGCGTGGCACGAAAGCGGACTCGTCTTGACCACCCGCTACGGCACACCCATCGAGCCGCGCAACTTCCAACGCTCCTGGCAGACCAGATGCGACAAGGCGAACGTCAAGCCGATCACCGTGCACGACGCCAGAAGAACCTGCGCCACGCTCCTGGCCGACCTCGACGTCCACCCCAGAGTCGCCATGCAGGTTCTGAGGCACGCCCGCTTCTCCGTGACGATGGAGATCTACACGCAGGTATCGAACAAGGCGACCAGAGACGCCCTCAAACGCCTCGGCGATTCACTCGGCCATTGAGCACGGCTGCTGTACTTAACTGCTGTACGACAGCAGAAAGGCCACCTCCCGAAGCCGGGAAGTGGCCTTTGACCTGCGTGGGCGATGCTGGTATCGAACCAGCGACCTCTTCGGTGTGAACGAAGCGCTCTCCCACTGAGCTAATCGCCCTCAGCGCCGCTGACTCTACCCGATCGTGGAACCAGACCGGAAATCCGGGGTCAGTGCGTCGCGAGGTACCGCATCGCCGTGGCCACCACGTCGATGCCGAGGCTGTACTTGAGTGACAGCCACACCACCACGCCCACGAAGACGAGGCCGACGGAGCCGAGCGCGATTCGTACCGGCAGTGACTGCCGTTTTGCCCAGTTGGTCCAGCCGTGCACGTGGCGGCGGGTGAAGCCGAGCAGCCGGCGGGCCCAGTGGTATTCGACGGCCCAGATGCCCAGCCCGGCGATGACCAGCAGCCAGCCCGGCCCGGGTAGCGGGATGAGGGCGATGCCGATGGTCACGACCACCGCCCCGGCGATCGCAATGAAGATCTTGAGGGTGATCCGGCCGGTGGGGTTGGCCCGGATCAGGTCGAGGGTGGTGGAGACCCGCTCCCGCCAGCGAGGGCGCCTCGGCGGGTCCGCCACGACGAGGACGCCACCGGCGGCGCCGGCCTCGTCCGCGGTGGCGCGATCCGCATCACCGCCACCAGATCGGCCGGCTGCTCGGGCACCGGGGCGGCCGGGGTCGGACGCCGGCCGACCGGGCCGCTCAGGCTGCTCCATTGGCACTGCGCACCCCCGCTTTTCGGCTGCTCGGGCCGCGACGTTCGGCTGACCGGACGCCACTGCCGGATCCACTGAGGATCGGTTCGTGACCATTTCACCCCCCAGTGTCGCTCGGGCCCGTCACTGCAACGGCCGACTGGACGTTACCGGAGTAAGTCGACGACTGAGCCACCCGATGCCGGGCGGGATCACGCACTGGGCAGAACCGGAAATCCTACATGAATCCTCACATTCACGCGGCCTTTCCGTCCCCCTTCCCACCACTGGGTGAAGTCAGCGTATGGCGGAGCGTAGCCAGGAGTAGCACCTGAGTATGGGAAAAGCGGGACACGCGCGTTCCGCAGCGGTGCCGGGGGGAGAACGTCCATGAGTGTCATTCGACCGACGACCGTAGAGGTCGAGACGTCGCTAAGGCTCGTCGCGCCTGACGCCACCGCATTGCCGGTGCGTGCCAGTCTGCGTTACGACCCTGCTGACCCGTATGCGGTCCATGTCCTGTTCCATGCCGAATCTGCCGGCGGCGAGGCGGTGAGCTGGTCCTTCGCCCGCGAACTGCTCGTCACCGGCCTGGACGAGCCAGCCGGCATCGGAGATGTGCGGGTCTGGCCCTGGGCCACCCCGCGCGGCGACTTTGTCGCGCTGGCCCTGTCGTCACCGGACGGCAACGCCCTCTTCGAGGTGCCGCGCAGCGTCCTGGTGCGTTTCCTTCGACGGACCTACGTCGTCGTCCCGCGCGGCCGGGAGGCCGAGCACCTGGACGTCGACACGGCGGTGAACCGGCTGCTCGCCGGTCGCTGACCACCGCCCGACCGGGCAACACCGGCCAGTACGGGGCCGCGCGGATCTGCCGACCGCGCGGCCCCGGCACACCCCCGGGGTACGCGGGCCCGCCCGCCCCCGGGTCGGCCGATGCTCAGCCGTGCGTGGTGATGCCGCCGTCGACCGGGATGACCGCGCCGGTGAGATACGCCCCGGCCCGGGACGAGAGGTAGATGGCCGTGCCGGCCATGTCCTCCGGGCGCCCGATGCGACCCAGCGGCACCTGCTGCTCGATGCTGGCCCGGCTCGCCGGGTCGTTCAGCGCGAACGCCATCATCTTGCTCTCGAACGGGCCGGGCGCGATCGCGTTGACGGTGATCTGCTCGCCGGCCAGCTGGTGGGCCAGGCTGCGGGTGAGCATGTGCACGGCCGCCTTGGTGGCCGAGTACGCGTACACCTCCATCCACGGCACCCGGATGCCGTCGATCGACCCGATGTTGATGACGCGGGCCGGATCGTCGGCGCTGGCGGCGGCGCGCAGCGCCGGCAGCAGCGCGGTGGTCAGCCGGAAGACGGCCTTGACGTTGACCGCCCAGAGCTTGTCGAACGCGGCCTCCGGGTAGTTTTCCAGCGGGGCGCCCCAGGTCGCGCCGGCGTTGTTGACCAGCACGTCGAGGCGGTCGAAGCGCTCCCGCACGGCGGCGGCCAGCGACTCGGCCCCGGTGTCGGCGCCCAGGTCGGCCGGGATCGCCTCGCAGCGCCCCTCGGCGGAGAGTTCCTTGGCGACCGCCTCGCAGACGTCCGCCTTGCGGGACGAGATGAGCACGTGTGCGCCGGCCCGGACGAAGCCCTGGGCGATCATCAGACCGATCCCCCGCGACCCGCCGGTGACCAGGACCGTCTTGCCTTCGACCGAGAACAGCTGCGTCATGCCCATCCCATCGCGAGTCGGCGGGTCCGCCGGTCCGGCGGGCGGCCGGCGGGGCGCCGGACGGACCGGGGACCGGACGGCGCTACCGCCGGGTAACGTAGCCCGGCCGCCGGGACCGCGACAAGCCCGTGGCGGCGCGGCGGATCCCCTGCGACGAGCACCGGCGGTCGGGATGCGGTGACCTGCGCTTCGAGCTACCGTCGCAGGCGATGGTCTCCACCGGTCCCCTTCCTGCGGCAACGATCGGAACGGCGCCACCCGTCCCCGACGAGATCGCCACGTTCGCGCTGGCCGACCTGGCCCGTGACCGGGGCTGGCGCCGTCCGGTGTTCGTCGAACGGGAGCTGCTGATCCTCACCAGCCGTGGGCACGGCGACGCCGAGCTGGATTTCCACCTCCTGCCGTGCCGGCCCGGCACGCTGCTGCGGGTCCGCGCCGGTCAGGTGCTCCGCTGCGCCGGCCCGCAGTTCGACGCCACCGTGGTCGGCTGGGATTCCGAGGCGCTGCGCGGTCTCGACGTCGACCCGGACGCGTCGCCGACCTGGCGGCAGCTGGCCGGCGAGGACGAGGACGCCGTGATCAGCGAGGTGAGCCAACTGGCGGTGGACTGCCAGCGGCATCGCGACACGCCCGCCGGCCGCGCTCTGCTCCGCCACCAGCTCGCCGTGCTGCTGCTGCGGTTGGCCCTGCCCGGCGGGGACCGGTCGGCGGGCCGGCCCGAGGTGGAGACGTTCCACCGGTTCTGCCGCGAGGTGGAGCACGCCTACCAGCACACCCGGCGCGTGGAGGACTACGCCGCCGCGCTCGGCTGCTCGGTCCGCACCCTGACGCGGGCCTGCCTGGCCGTCACCGGGCGCAGCGCCAAGCAGGTCATCGACGAGCGGGTCGCGTTGCAGGCCGGCCGGCTGCTCGCCGCGACCGACGAACCGATCGCCCGGATCGGTCGGGAGCTGGGCTTCTCCGAGCCCACCAACTTCGGCCGCTTCTTCACCCGCGAGGTCGGGCTCAGCCCCGGCGCGTTCCGGGCCGCCCGGGACCAGCCGGCCGCCGCCCGGGTGGTCCGGCCCCGACCACCGGCCGAGGCGGCGAACGCCAACGCGGGCCGGTTCCGCCCCGGCACCCCCGGCGAGCCGACCAACGGCGGTCACGCCACCCGACCCGGCTGACCCGCCGGACCAGCGAGCGGCGCCGGCCGGGCATGATGGCAGGGTGCAGATCTCCGCGCGCGGCGACTACGCGGTACGGGCGGCGCTCAGCCTCGCCACCGCGTACCCCTCGCTGCGGTCCACCCAGGCCATCGCCGCGGAGCAGGACATGCCCCGCAAGTTCCTGGAGGCGGTCCTGGCCGATCTGCGCCGGGCCGGCATCGTCCGCGCCCAGCGCGGCGCCGAGGGTGGCTACACCCTCGCCCGCCCGCCGCGCGAGGTGACCGTCGGCGCGGTGCTGCGCGCGGTGGAGGGTCCGCTGGCCGGGGTACGCGGCCTGCGCCCGGAGGAGACCCGGTACGACGGCGCGGCGGAGAACCTCCCCGGCCTCTGGGTGGCGGTCCGCGCCGCGGTCCGTCGGGTGGTCGACGAGGTGAGCCTCGCCGAGATCGTCAGCGGTCGACTGCCGGCCCACGTCCGCAAGCTCACCGCTCTGCCCGACGCCTGGGAGCCCCGCTGATGCCCACCCCCACCCTGCGCACCGACCGTCTGCTGCTGGAGCCGTACCAACCGGCCGACGCCGAGGATTTCGTCGCGCTGCTCGCCGACCCGGAGGTGGGCCGGTTCATGGGTGACGGGCCGCTGACCGTGGCGGACGCCACCGACCTGTTCGGGCGGGTGTTCAGCCGGGTCTACGCCGACGACCTCTTCGACGTGTGGGCGGTCCGCCGGGACGGCCGCTACATCGGGCACGCCGAGATCAAGCGGACCGACGACGTCGAGGGTCACGAGCTCGTCTACGCGCTGGCCCGGCCGGCGTGGGGTGGTGGCCTGGGCACCGAACTGGCCACCGCACTGGTCCGGTACGGCTTCAACCGTCTCGACCTGCCCCGGGTGTACGCCACGGTCGCCGACGCCAACCACGCCTCGCTCGGACTGCTGGCCAAGCTCAATTTCGTCCACCAACAGGACGTGACCGAGGCCGACGGCAGCGTCACCCAGGTCCTCGCGCTGGACCGGGACACCGACCCGGCCGGCTCACCGCGCAGCTCCTGAGTCGCGCGTCTCCTGAATGGAGACCCGACGCCGCACCGGGTGACCGTCCAGGCCGGACACCGACTGGGTTTCGGATTTCGTCGGTTCGGGAATGTTCGATCTCGACACGGCAGGGAACGGTGACGAGGGGAGTCCTCCGATGGGCCTCATGTTTCGCAAGCGCAAGAAGATCGGTCCGATCATCCTGAACTTCACCGAGAACGGCTTCTCCTCGTGGAGCATCAAGATCGGCCGCTGGTCCTGGAACTCCAAGGCTCGGGCGCACCGGGTCGACCTGCCGGGTCCGCTGTCCTGGAAGCAGGACAAGTCCCGGTCGTAGCGTCCCGGGAGTCGAACGGGGTGCCGGTGATTCACCGGCACCCCGTTCGGCGTCCGTGACCCGGCACGGTCAGCGTGTCGCGGTGATCATTTCGTCGCCGGCCAGGCGACCGGCCTCGCGCTCGCGCCGCACGTCGCCCGCGTCGAGCAGCCCGTCGAGCGCCCGGATGGCGTCGGAGGCCCGGTAGACGGTCGCGGTGAGGGCATGCCGGCGCAGGTCGGTGACCGGCCGCGGTCCGCTGCGGCGCAGCTCGGCCAGCAGTTCGCGGGCCAGGGGCTCCGGATCGGGATCGCCGGTCACGTCGACCGGTGTGCCCGCCGGGTCGGCCGGGTCTTCCAGGCGCACGTCGAGGTCCGCGCCGACGGCCCAGAGCGCCTCGCGGACCGCCTCCAGGCTCCGGTCCGAGCGGCTGCCGAACGCGACCACGCCGGCCGCCGCGCCGTCCGGGAGCACCGGCGCCACCTCGGCGACCAGGGGGAAGCCGGCGGCGACCAGCGCGTCGCGGGCGCCGCTGCCGGCGTGCAGCAACACCTCCCCGGAGCGGCCGTTGCTCGCGGCGGTGAGCAGCTTCGGGGTCACGGCGCCGGGTAGGTCCACAAAGCAGAACAGCGGGGAGCCGGCGGCGCCGGCCGCCTTCACCGCGACCGGCAGCCGATCCGGTACGCCCGGCAGCAGGTGCACGGTGACCTCGGCGGGCAGCTCCGCCTCGACCGGGCCGAGCCGGGTCGGCAGGTCAGCCGCGCCGTCGGCCAGCACCAGCACGGTCACCCGCCGGCCGCGCGCCTGGTCGGCGTGCCCGGCGACCACCCGCAGGGCGGCCTCCGCGCCACCGGCGTCGTCACCGGTCCAGGCAAGGGCGATGGTGGCCCGCCGGGAGCGGTGCAGGGCCGCGGGCAGCCAGGTCGTCAACTGGCGGACCAGCAGCTCGCGGAGGAAGTCGGTGGTCCGGTCGGTCGACATCGGTCCGTTCTACCCTACGGCCGGTCAGGCCGGGACGGAGATCCCCACCCCGCCCCGGGTCTGCCCGCCGTAGCGCTGCCGCTCGGCGGCCAGGTCGAGCCGGCCGATGCGTTTGCGGGCGGCCAGCGCGTCGTCGTCGAGCCGGTCGGCCGGGACCAGCCAGACCACCTCGAACTCCAGGCCGTCCGGGTCCTGCCCGTAGAGGCTCTTGGTGGTGCCGTGGTCGGAGGTGCCGACCAGAGCGCCGGCGGCCGAGAGCCGCTCGGCGGTGGCGGCCAGCTCGTCGAGGGTGTCCACCTCCCAGGCCAGGTGGTAGAGCCCGACGGTGGCCCGGCCGGCGGTCGACCGCCCGGCGCCGGCGCCGATCTCGAACAGACCGAGGTCGTGGTCGTTGGTCGAGTCGGGCGCCTGGAGGAAGGTGGCGCCCCGGAAGCCGTCCGGGGTCATCGGCACCGGACGGAAGCCCAGCACGTCACGGTAGAAGGCGACACTGCGGGCCAGGTCACTGACGTAGAGGACCGCGTGGTTGAGCCGGTGGATTCCCATGACCCCAGACTAGCGCGGTTTAGTTGAGCCCTCAACTATTGCGGGTATGATGACGGTCATGACCCGCTGGCTGGACTCCGACGAGCAGCGCACCTGGCGGGCGTTCCTCACCGCCTCCCGCGCGCTGATGGACACGCTCGACCGCGAGCTGCAACGCGACGCATCGATGCCGCACGCCTACTACGAAATCCTGGTCCGCCTCTCCGAGGCCCCCGACCGGCGGCTGCGCATGAGCGACCTGGCCGAGGCGACCGGCTCCTCGCGGAGCCGGCTCTCGCACGCCGTGGCCCGACTGGAGGCGGCCGGCTGGGTCCACCGCGAGGAGTGCGCCACCGACCGGCGCGGGCAGGTCGCGCTGCTCACCGACGCGGGCTTCGCCACCCTCGCCGCCGCCGCGCCGGGCCACGTCGAGGGCGTACGCCGGCACCTGTTCGACGCGTTGAGCCCGGCCCAGGTCGACCAGCTGCGCCGGATCAGCGAGACGCTGGCCGAGCACCTGAGGAGATCCTGACCGATCGACACCGGCGCGGGTCTTGTACTTACCGTCGTCGGATGAGCACGATGGGGCGTGCCCTCCGGCTTCGGCGAACTGACTGATCAGGCGCACCACCTCGTGTCCGCCGGCGACCTGGCCGGCGCGCAGCGGTTGCTCTCCGAAGCGCTCACCGACGCCGACCCCCGCCCGGCCAACGCCACCCCCGAGCTCGCCGAGGCCGCCAGCCTCCAGGCGCGGGTGCTGGTCGCGCTCGGCGAGCCGCACTCCGCCCGGGGTTGGGCCGCCTTCGCGTACTCGGCCACCACCCGGTTGCACGGCCGCTCCGACCCGCGCACGGTGGCCGCCGCGGCGACCCTGGCCGCGGTGCTGCACCGGGTAGGCAGCCACTCCCGGGCCGCCCGGCTCTACCAGGAAGTCATCATCGAGCTGACCGCGCAGGACGGCCCCGAGTCGCTGCGGGTGCTCGCCGCGCACGCCGATCTGGCCACCGTGGAGTACGCCCGCGGCCAGTGCACGGTGGCCCGCGACCGGCTCCAGGACGCCTGGGAGCTGCACCGCGAGGTGTACGGCGACGGGCATCCCAGCGGCATCAAGATGCTGGCCCGCCTCGGCGCGATGCAGCGCGACTGTGGGCAGTTCGCCGAGGCGCACGACAACCTGGCGCTGGCCCGCGAGCTGTGCCGGCAGCACCTGACCGCCGACGACCCGCTGGCCGCACAGGTGGCGGCGCTGGCCCGGGCGGCGGCCAACCCCGACCACGTCTGCGCCGACGAGACGCCCCGGGACAGCCCGGTGGTACCGGCCGCCCGGACCCCGTCACACGCCGACGGGCCGGTCCAGTCCGGCTATCACCCGCCGGACCCCCCGCCGCAGCACGTCGACCCGACGACGGCCGGCCCCGAGATCGACGACGATGAGGCCCTGGCCGGTCATGGAGCCGTGGCCGGCGGCGGCGCGGTGCCGAATCCACGGTCGCCGGCCGACGAACCGGGTGGATCGGTGGGCTTCGCGTGGCCACCCGGTCCGGCGGACGAGCCCGCTCGGCACACCACCGACACACCGGTCCCCCCGTCCGTGGTCGGACTCACCGGCGGCGCGGAGGAGTCGCCCGGGGTGTACCGGCTGCACCGCCCGGGCACGCCGGCCGAGCCGGGCCCGCCGGCCGAGCCGTACGGCGCGTACGCGCCGCCGGATCCGTACGCGCCGCCGGATCCGTACGCGCCGCTTGAGCCGTACACACCGTCCCGGCTGCTGCCGGTGCCCGTACACCGGGCCTCGGCGCCGCGGCGCAACCGGCTGGTGCCGGTGCTGGTGGCCGGTGTGGTCGTGGTGCTGCTGGGCACCGCGGCCGTGATCGCCGGTGTGGCCCGGGTCGGGGACGATCAGCCTCCCGGCCCCGACACCGGCTCTCCCAGCCCCGGCCCGACCGGCACGGGCACGCCGGCCAGCGCCAGCGCCTCGCCGACCGGCGCGGCACCGCCCGCGGCCGCGCCGGGCACCCCACCGGGCGCGGTGGCCCTGCGCGACAACCGGGACAACATCGCCCTGCGGTGGACCTACCCCGCCGGCGGCGAGGGACCGGTGGTCGTCTCCGCCGGCCGGGCCGGCCAGGGCAAGAACGCCATCGCCACACTGCCCGCCGGCGCCACCAGCTTCGTCGTCTACGCGCTCAACCGCGCCAACGACTACTGCTTCACGGTGGCCGTCGTCTGGTCCACCGACACCGTGGCCAGCGCCGACGAGGTCTGCACCCGCCGCCGCTGAGCGTGCTGGGCCACGACCGGTCAGCCGCCGTCCCGTGGTTCCTCGTCGACGGGCAGTGCCGGCAGCAGCAGACGTACCTGGAGCCCGCGCTGGTCGTCGCCGTCCGTCAGCGCGATGCGTCCACCGGCACGGCGGACCAACTCCCACACGATGGCCAGGCCGAGGCCGGCTCCGCCGTCGTCGCGGGCCCGCCCGTCGTCCAGGCGGGTGAACCGGCCGAAGACCCGCTCCCGGTCGGCCACCGGAATCCCCGGGCCGTCGTCGGTCACCGTCACCAGGTGGTACGCCGCCTCCGGGTGCCCGGCCGGTGTCGCCTCCACGGCGAGCAGCACGGCGCCGTACGCGTGCCGCACCGCGTTGTCGACGAGGTTGGCCAGCACCCGGCGCAGCTCGTCGGCGTTCCCCACCGTCCACAGCGGGCCCGGCGGCGGCGCCACCCGCACCGGCGGCGACGGGTACCGGGCGGCGACCTCGGTCAGCAGGGTGCCCAGCTCCACCGGGCCGGTCCCCCGGGCCGGTGGCGTCTCGTCGAGTCGGGCCAGCAGCAGCAGGTCGTCGACGAGTCGGCTGAGCCGGTCCGTGTCGGCGAGCAGGTTGGCGGTCACGGCCGTCCAGTCCGTCCGGCTGGCGAGGCGCTGGGCCACCTCCAGCTCGGTCCGGATGTTGGTCAACGGGCTGCGCAACTCGTGTGCCGCGTCGGAGACGAACGCCCGCTGCCGAGCCCGGGCGGACTCCAACCGGTCCAGCATCCCGTTGAGAGTGACCGCCAGCCGATGGATCTCGTCGGCCGAGGCGGGCACCGGCAGTCGTCCGGTCCCGGCCCTCCCGGTGATCTCCTCGGCGCCCCGGCGCAGGGCCTCCACCGGCCTCAGAGTGGCGCCCACCACCCGCCAGGCCACCGCCGCCAGCACGGCGACCAGCAGCGGGAACGCCACCAGCAGGATGGTCCGGACCACGTGCGTGCTGTGCCGCACGTCGGCCATCGAGCGGGCGACCAGCACGGTGAGCGGGTCGGCCGCGGTGCCGGCGGGCACGGCGACCACCCGCACCGGGCCGGCGAGCCCGGCGCGCTCCGCCGGCACCTCCAGCCGCTGCCGGCGGTCCCCGTTCAGCCGCTCCGGGCGGACCATCGGGACCAGCCGGTCCGCGTCGATCGAGGCGGCCCGGATCCGCCCCTGCGCGTCGATGACCTGGACGCGGACCTGCCCGCCGGCCACCGGCAGCGGGTCGGGCAACGCGTCCTCGGCGGCGAGCAGGGCGACGGCGTCGGCGGTCCGGAACGCCTCGGTGTCCACGGTGCGCTGGAGCACGTAGCCGAGCGCGCCGAGCAGCACCACACCGCCGAGGGCCAGCCCCACGGCGAGACCGAACACCCCGATCGCCATGAGCCGGCCACGCAGTCCGAGCACCGGCAACCGGCTGCGCCACGGCCGCCCCGCGGGCCCCGGACCGGTGGAGGTCGCCGGGCGGTCGGCGGTCGCCGCGGCGGCTGCGGGCGGCTCGCCGGTCGTCAGGTCGGCCGGCGCATCCGTGCTCACGTCGCCAGCCGGTAGCCGGCACCCCGGATTGTCTCCAACCGGTCCCGGCCAAGCTTGCGACGCAGGTAGCCGACATACACCTCGACCGCGTTCGGCGCGGTCTCCACGCTCGCGTCCCAGACATGGTCCAGCAGCTCGATCTTGGAGACCACCTGGCCGGGCCGGCGCATCAGGTAGTCCAGCAACGCGAACTCCCGCGCGGTCAGCGCCACCTCGGCGTCGGCCCGGGTCACCCGCCGCCGGGCCGGGTCCAGCCGCAGGTCGCCGACCGCCAGCACCGCCGGGCGCTCCGGCGCGCCCCGGCGCAGCAGCGCCCGCAGTCGGGCCAGCAGCACCACGTACGAGAAGGGCTTCGTGAGGTAGTCGTCGGCGCCGCAGTCCAGGCCGTCGGCCTGGTCGTACTCGCCGTCCTTCGCGGAGAGCATCAGCACCGGCAGCCAGTGCTCCTCCGCCCGCAGCCGCCGAACCAGCTCGTAACCGGAGAGGCCGGGCAGCATCACGTCGAGGATCATCGCGTCGTACCCGCCGTGCCGGGCGGCGTCCAACCCGGCCGGGCCGGTCGAGGCCACGTCGACCGCGAACCCCTCCGCCTGCAACCCGCGCTCCAGCGCGGCCGCCAACCGGGCCTCGTCCTCCACCACCAGCAACCGCACGCCTCAAGGGTGCCACCTGGTTCAAAGCCGGCGGATCGGCGTCCTCAGCGTGTTCACAGCGCCGAGCGGGCAGGATGGTCGCAGGAGGTGCCCACATGTCCGTTCTGAGAAGCCGTCCCGTCCTGCGCTGGCTGGTCCCGGCGACCGCCGCCGTCGCCGTCATCGGTGGCGGCGCGGCGATCGGCACGTTCGCCGCCGAGGCCGAACCGAGCCTGCCGCCGCGCACCGCCGCCCAGCTCCTGGTCGATCTGCAGACCTCCCGGCTGGAGGGGTTGTCCGGCACCGTCGTACAGCGCGCCGACCTCGGCCTGCCGCCGCTGGTCGGGCTGGTCCCCGGCAACGACCTGACCACCCTGTTGACCGGCACGCACACCCTGCGGGTCTGGTATTCCGGCCCGGAGCGGCAGCGGGTGGCGCTGCTGGACACCCTCGGCGAGCGGGACATCATCCGCAACGGCCGGGACGTGTGGACCTGGGAGAGCCGCGGCAACACCGCCAAGCACGCCACGCTGGGCGACGTCAGGGCCGAGAAGCCGGCGCCCGAGGCGGCGCCGAGCCTGCCGGCCACCCCGCAGGAGGCGGCCGACCTGGCGTTGCGGGCGATCGACCCGAGCACCGAGGTCAGCGTCGGCCGGTCGGCGACGGTCGCCGGTCGGGACGCGTACGAGCTGGTGCTCCAGCCACGCGACAAGGACTCGCTGGTGCACCAGCTGCGGATCGCCATCGACGCCAAGCAGCACGTGCCGCTGCGCTTCGAGGTGCTCGCCACGGGCAGCGACCAGCCGGCGTTCGAGGTGGCCTTCACCCAGGTCGACTACCGGCGTCCCGACGCCGACCAGTTCACCTTCAACCCGCCGCCCGGTGTGACCGTGACCGAGGAGTCGGCCGAGCGGCCGCCCGCGGTCAGGCCCGGCCATTCCGAGCCGACCGGTGATCCGCAGGTGCGCGCCGTGGGCACCGGCTGGGCCACCGTGCTGGTCGCCCGCCTCGACGGTGCCGTCGGCGGCAGGCCGGCCGTCGAGAAGCCAGCCGGCGACAAGCCGGCCGGTACGCCGGACGTCGACGTGTCGAAGCTGCTCGGCGGGCTCGAGGCGGTCAAGGGTGACTGGGGCAGCGGCCGGCTGCTCACCAGCAAGTTGTTCAGTGTGCTGCTCACCGACGACGGCCGGCTGCTCGCCGGCGCGGTGACCCCGGAGCGGCTCTACCAGGTCGCCCGCGGCTGATCTCCCGGTGTTGTGGCGCCGGGTCGACCCATCGGTCGGCCCGGCGCCGCCGTGTGCGGTGGGCGCCACGGTCGAGCGGAGCGGACCGTCAGCGGGCCCGGGTCAGGAGGTGGCGGTCACGCCGAGGGCGGTGAGGAACGCGTCGGCGAGCACCGCGTGGCCGGGCAGGTGCGGATGCACCCGGTCGTCGGCCCAGCGCTTCGCGGGGCTGACCGCGAGCACCCGGTCGAACGCGGCCTGGGTCGGCACGTGCACCGCGTCGAACTCGGCGGCCAGCGCGGCGACCACCGCGCAGTACCGGTCGGTGTCGGCGCGCTGCGGATCGTTGCGGTCGGTCTCGATCAGGAACGGGTCGGCCAGGACCAGCCGGCAGCCGGTGGCACCCACCGCGCGGCGGAGCAGGTCACGCAGGGTGCGCTCGTACTCGTCGATGGGGACGGCCTCGTCGGGCCGGTCGCCGTAGCTCCGCCAGATGTCGTTGATGCCGATCATGACCGAGAGCACGTCGGGACGCTCGGCGACGGCGTCGTCGTCCCAGCGGGCGGCCAGATCGCGGACGGTGTCCCCGCCCACGCCCCGGTTGATCCACTCCACGTCCAGCTCGGGGTGGCGGGCGCCGACCAGGGCACGGACGAGACTGACATAGCCGGCGCCGTAGGGCCTGGCGGTGTCCCGCCGGCCGCAGTCGGTGATGCTGTCGCCGATGAAGACCACCCGTTGCCCGGTCCGCAGGATCATCCGCCGCCACCTCGCGATCACCGGGCGCGCCGACTCGGCCAGCTTGGTCGAGGCCAGCGGGACGCGCTATCTTCAACAGTTCGAGGGCAGTTCGAGGGCACAAAAAAGAACGGCTACAAAGCCGTTCCTGCAAGAGATTCTAATCTTTAGGGAGACGGCTTGTCAAGGCACTCCGGCGGTTCGGGCGAATTGCCGCTCGACGACGAGATCGGTCGCGAGCAGGAGTACGTCTCGATGCTCTACGACCGGCTGGACGGACTGCGTGAGCAGGCCGCCGAGCGGCTCACCGGCGAGCTGCGCAACACCGGCGGCACCCTGCAGGACCGCTCCCAGCGCGACAGCTCGGTACAGATGTACGCCGACCAGGTCGAGCAGTTCTCCGCCGTGGAGAACGGTCTGTGCTTCGGCCGCCTCGACGGCGACGACGGCGCGCGCCACTACATCGGCCGGATCGGCATCTTCGACACCAGCGGCGACTACGACCCGCTGCTGATGGACTGGCGGGCTCCCGCCGCCCGCCCGTTCTACCTCGCCACCGCCGCCAGCCCGCAGGGCGTACGCCGCCGCAGACACCTGCGCACCCGGCAGCGCAAGGTGACCGGCCTCAACGACGAGGTGCTCGACATCTCCACCGCCGCCCCGGGCGCGCACGAGGAGCTGACCGGCGAGGCGTCGCTGCTCGCCGCGCTCAACGCCGGCCGGACCGGCCGGATGCGGGACATCGTGGAGACCATCCAGGCCGAGCAGGACCGGATCATCCGCGCCGACCTGCCCGGGGTGATGGTCGTCCAGGGCGGCCCGGGCACCGGCAAGACCGCGGTCGCGCTGCACCGGGCGGCGTACCTGCTCTACACACACCGGCGGGAGCTGTCCAGCCGTGGTGTGCTGCTGGTAGGCCCGAACGCGACGTTCCTGCGCTACATCTCCCAGGTGCTGCCGACCCTGGCCGAGACCGGCGTGCTGCTGCGTACCCAGGGCGATCTCTTTCCCGGGGTCAGTGCGCAACGGACCGAGTCGGCCGAGACCGCCGCGCTCAAGGGCCGGGCGGTGCTGGCCGAGGTGCTGGCGCTGGCCGTACGGGACCGGCAGTGGGTGCCGGACGAGCCGCTGGAGATCGAGGTCGAGCGGGAGACGCTGACCCTCGACCCGGAGATCGTGCGGGTCGCCCGGGACCGGGTGCGTCGCGTCGACCGTCCGCACAACCTGGCCCGGGCGCTGTTCGACGTGGAGATCGTGCACGCGCTCGCCGACCAGGTGGCCGAGCGGATCGGCGCCGACCCGCTGGGCGGGGACAACCTGCTCGACGAGGCGGACCGGGCCGAGATCCGCCGGGAGCTGCGCGAGGAATCGGAGGTCCAGGCGGCCCTCGACCGGCTGTGGCCGGTGCTGACCCCGCAGCGTCTGCTCGCCGACCTGTACGCCGACCCGGACCGGATCGCCACGGCCGCGCCGATGCTCACCGACGACGAGCGGGCGCTGCTGCACCGCGAGCCGGGCGGGTGGACGCCGGCCGACGTGCCGCTGCTCGACGAGGCCGCCGAGCTGCTCGGCGAGGACGAGCGCGCCGCCGCCGCCCGGCGGGATCGCATCCGGATGCTGGAACGGGAGTACGCCGAGGGCGTGCTCGAAATCGCCCGGGGTTCCCGCTCGATCGACGTCGAGGACGAGGCCGAGGGCGGCGAGATCCTCGGCGTGACCGATCTGATCGACGCGGACCGGCTGCTGGAGCGGCAGGAGGAGGCCGACCGCCTCACCACCGCGCAGCGGGCCGCCGCCGACCGGACCTGGGCGTTCGGCCACGTCATCGTGGACGAGGCGCAGGAGCTGTCGCCGATGGCGTGGCGGCTGCTGATGCGCCGCTGCCCGAGCCGGTCGATGACGATCGTCGGGGACGTGGCGCAGACCGGCGCGCTCAGCGGCACGCCGTCCTGGGCGGACGCCCTCGCGCCGTACGTGGCGCAGCGGTGGCGGCTGACCGAGCTGACCGTCAGCTACCGCACGCCGGCCGAGATCATGGCGGTCGCCGCCGACGTGCTGGCCGAGATCGACCCGGCGCTGCGGCCGCCGCGCTCGGTGCGGGAGAGCGGCGTACCGCCGTGGGACCGCACGGTGCCCGACGACCAGTTGGCGGCGGAGCTGGTGGCGGCGGCCACCCGGGAGGCGGCCGGGCTGGCCGAGGGCCGTCTCGGCGTGATCGTGCCGGCCGGCCGGGTGGACGCGCTCGGCGCGTCGTTGACCGCGGCGCTGCCGGAGGCCGCCGTGGGCGAGCATCCGGAGCTGGAGAGCCGGGTCGTGGTGTTGACCGTCGCGCAGGCCAAGGGGCTGGAGTTCGACTCGGTGCTGGTGGTCGACCCGGATCGGATGGTGGCCGAGTCACCGCGCGGGCGCAGCGACCTGTACGTGGCGCTCACCCGCGCCACCCAACGCCTCGGCATCCTGCGCCCCAGCCGCTGATTTGAGCGGCCCGGAGCCACGCCGCCCCCGCCGATCAACCGATCGGCGGGGGCGGTGACAGGCGGACCGTGCTCCGCCGGTCAGTCCCTCGACGTGTCCTGGATGGACTTGGACGGCCCGGTCGCGGACGTGGACTGGTCACTGGTGCCGCCGCCCATCGGGGTGCTCAGACCACCGGTGGTGGCGTCGCCGGTCGTCGTCGGGGCCACCTTGCCCCGGTGCCGCTCCGGCTGCCGGGCGACCCGCCGCACACTGGCCGGGCCGGCGGTGCCACCGGTGGTGGTCACCGCGCCCTGCCCCCCGACCGGGCCGCCGTCTCGCAGCACCTGCGGATCGACCCGCACCTTCGCCGGATCGTCCGGGTCTTCGCGCTGGATCTGGCTCTCCACATCGGTGCGGGGCACCGTCACCTCGTCGAGGGCGCCCTCGCCGTACACGCCGCCGGCGATCCGGTCCTCCGCCCGCCGGGCGGCCTCCTGCCGCATGTCGTCCTCACGCACGTCCATCACCTCGCAGAAGCTGTGGAACTGACTGCGTGCCCGACCACCGGCCGACCAAACCCGCCGGGACCCGGAGGTCGTCCCCACCGGTTCACCGTCGCGCCGTCCGCCGGCCGCCTGCCGGCCGTCCCCGGTGTCCATGCTGTCCGGCGACCGGTGGGAGACGCCCGCCGGCAGGAAGGGATGACAGCGTGCGCAGAGTACGCCGTACCGCCATCGCGGCCCTGGTGGCCGCGACGGTGACGACCGGGATCGCCGTGCCCGCACAGGCGAAGCCGCGGCCGGACCGGACATTCGACGTGCAGGCCCACCGCGGCGGTCTCGGGTTGCGGGTGGAGAACACCCTCGCGTCCTTCGGCAACGCCCTCCAGCTCGGGGTGAGCACCCTCGAACTGGACGTGCAGATCACCGAGGACGGCCAGGCCGTGGTCACCCACGACCGGAAGGTCACCGGCGCCAAGTGCGTCGACACCGCCCCGGTGACGCCCGGCGACCCGGAGTTCCCGTACGTCGGGAAGTACGTCAACACGCTGACCGTCGCTCAGGTACGCAGCCTCGACTGCGGTTCGAAGACGCTGCCGGACAAGCCCGGTCAGCTCGCCGTGCCGGGTGCCCGGATGCCACTGCTGCGGGAGGTGTTCGCGCTGGTCAACAGGTACCAGGCGAAGGACGTGAAGCTCAACGTCGAGACCAAGGTGGAGGGCGGCGCGCCGACCGAGACCGCGCCCCGCGAGCAGTTCGTCCGGGTCACGGCCGCCGAGGTCCGCGCCGCCGGCCTGCTGAAGCAGGTCACCATCCAGAGCTTCGACTGGGGCGCGCTGATGCGGATGCGCCAGGTCGAGCCGAAGCTCCCCCTGGTCGCCCTGACCAACTACGACTTCCTCCAGACCGGCCAGCCGGGCGCCTCGCCGTGGCTCGGCGGGCTGGACATCGACGACTTCGGCGGCGACCCGATCCGGGCGATCCGCACCTTCGGCGCCAGTGCGTTCTCCCCGGTGCACGGCTCCCCCCAGAACGGCACGGTCACCGAGCCCGGCTACAAGCCGTACGTCACCAGGGAGATGGTGGCCCGGGCGCACCGGTACGGGATCAAGGTGATCCCGTGGACGGTCGACGACCTGCCGACCATGAACAAGCTCATCGACGACGGCGTGGACGGCATCATCACCGACTACCCGGACCGGCTGCGCGGCCTGCTGACGCAGCGCGGTTACCGGCTGCCGAAGGCGTACGCGGCGCCGTTCGACATCCAGGCGCACCGCGGCGGTCGGGCCACCCGCCCGGAGAACACCCTGCCGGCCTTCGCGAACGCCCTGGCCAACAGGGCCATCTCCACCCTCGAACTGGACACCGGCGTGACCGCCGACGGCACGCTCGTGGTGCTGCACGACCGCACGGTCAACGGCTCGCACTGCATCGACACCGCCCCGGTGCGCCCCGGCGACCGGCAGTTCCCGTACGTGGGCAAGCCGGTGCACGAGCTGACCCTGGCGCAGCTCAAGGCCGTGGACTGCGGCACGAAGACGCTGCCCGAGCTGCCCGCGCAGGTGCCCGCGCCGGGCGCCCGGATTCCCACGCTGGACGAGGTCTTCGCCCTGGTGAAGGCGAGTGGCCGCAGCGACATCGGAATGAACATCGAGACGAAGATCAGCCCGGTGGTGAACGACACCGAGCCGTACCGCAGCTTCACCCGCAAGCTGGTGGGGGCGATCCAGCGGGCCGGGTTCACCGACCGGGCCACCATCCAGTCGTTCGACTGGCGCACCATCACCTACGCCCGGCAGCTCGACCGCCGGATCGGCACGGTCGGCCTGGTCTGGCAGTACGGCCCGGCCGAGTGCGCCACCCTCGCCGACGAGTGCTCCCTCGAGGCCGTGTACGGCGACCCGTCGGTCAAGAGCCCGTGGACCGGTGGGCTGGACTGGTGGAAGTACCAGGACCTGGGCAAACTGACCCGGGCCGCGGGCGCCGGCACGGTGTCGGCGAACTGGCAGGTGCACGACCAGCACCAGGGCACTGTCACCTCGCCCGACTGGTACCTGCGGGAGAACCCGGCATACTTCCACGGACCGGACGTCCGGACCCTCCAGACGCGGAACGGCCTGAAGGTGATCCCGTACACCGTCGACGACGCGCAGGTGATGCAGCGGGTCATCGACCTGGGTGTCGACGGGATGATCACCGACGATCCGGACCTGTTGGTGACCGTCGCGATCCGCAACGGCCTGCGCTGACCTGCCCTGATCTGCGCTGACCACCCGACCGCCGGCCGGATTTCCGGCCGGCGGTCGGTGTTACCTGCTCGGGGGCCGCGGGTAGTCGGGGGTTGTCCCCGCCGTGAACACGAACCGTGCCGTGGCCGAAACGCGGTAGCGGGGCGAGGGAATGCAGGTACGACTCATCGCATCCTGAGGAGGACCAGATGAGCACGCAGGCTGCTTCCACCCGGCCGACGAACCGGCCGGCCTCGGACGTGCAGAACCCGGCGTCGATGCAGAACACGCAGACTCGGCAGATGCCGGTCATGCAGGACGGGCGTCGCAACGACATGCAGGCACCCGGTACGGAGACCAAGCAGGCATTCAAGACCACCGAGTTCTGGATCTACCTGATCGCGGTGGCCGCCGTACTGGGCGCTTCGCAGGTCGTCGGGAAGAACTCGGCTGGGGTGGACATCTTCCGCGCCGACAACGCCTGGTTCCTGATCACCCTGCTGACGCTGGGCTACCTCGGTAGCCGAGGCCTGGCCAAGGCCGGCAGCAATCACCGCAGCGGTGAGGAGCGCAAGGCCCGGCACTGACCGGGTACGCGGCTCCACATCGAACAGTGGCCTCCGGGAGAACCTCCCGGAGGCCACTGTCGCGCTGGGCGACTACTCGCCGAAGTCGCCACCGAAGTCGCCGCCGAAGTCACCCTCGAAGGCGTCCTCGATCATCTCGCCGGCGATCATGCCGCCGGCCACGCCGAGCGCCGCTCCGGCCACCATGCCGCCCATCCCGTGCCCCCGGCCGTGGCCGTGCCCGTGACCCGGCCCGAACCCGCCCTGGGAGCGCAGGCTGCCGTAGCGGGAGGTGGTCTCCCGGAGCCACCCGTCAACCACCTGCGCCCAGTCGACCCGGTCGGCGTCGGCGTGCGACACCTGGTACCGGCCGAAGGCGTCGTGGCCGGCGCTGAGGAAGCCGCCGCGCTTGTCGCACTCCAGAATCACGTCCACGCCGCGCTGGCTGGTCACGAAGGTCAGCTCGACCTCGCGGATGGTGCTGGCGTACTGCGGCGAGGCGAAGAACTCGATCTCCTGGTAGAACGGCAGCGTCTGCTGGACGCCCCGGATGTGGCCGCGCTCCAGGTCGGCGTGCTTGAACCGGAAGCCGAGCCGCTGGAACGCCTCCAGGATCCGCTCGTGCACCGGCAGCGGGTGCACCGCCACCTGGTCCAGGTCGCTCTTGTCGACCGCACGGGCGATCGCCAGCTCGGTACGCAGGCCCATCGTCATGCCGTGCAGGCGCTGGCCGTACACGTCGGTGATCGGGGTCTCCCACGGCACCGGCAGCTGGAACGGCAGCGACAGTTCCTGCTTCGGCGCGAGCTGGAGCGGGCCGCTCACGGCCATCCGGTGGAACTCCATGGTGCCCGCGTACTCGGTGTCGTGTCCCTCGACCTCGACCCGCGTGACCAGGCCGATCACCACCTGCTCGATGGCCGCCGGGCTGTCACCGCCGACGAGGTTGACCTGCCCGTCGAGGGTCAGGCCAGGCCGGGTGTTGGGGTTGGTCAGCACGGTGTCCACGCTGGGACCGCCGACACCGAACGCGCTCAACATCTTCTTGAAGACCATCGGAACTCCTGTGCGACAGCCGACCGCTCCAGGATGGAGTCGGACGTTGACTCGAAGGCACCTTATCCAGCAGCCCTGTGAGGTGGCTGTGAAGTGCCCCGCCCCCACCCCGTTGATCAAGAGGTCTGCGTCAGGAAACGCGATCCCGGTGACGCAAACCTCTTGATCAACATCGAAGGACCCCGCGGCTGAGCTGCGGTGGCCCGCCGTCAGTCGGCCTGGACGACGACCAGCTCGCCGACCTGCTCGCCGATCGCGGTACGCGCCTCCGCCGACAAGCCGAGATCCGTGATCAGCACGTCGGCCGCCTCCAGCGGGGCGATGGTGGCGATGCCGATGGTCTCCCACTTGGTGTGGTCGGCGAGCACCACGAGCCGGCGGGCGGCGCCGATCAGGCAGCGGTTGACCCCCGCCTCCAGCAGGTTGGGTGTGGTGAAGCCGGTCCGTGGGCTGAGCCCGTGCACGCCCAGAAAGAGCAGGTCGACGTTGAGCGCGCTGATCGCCACCTCGGCGACCGGCCCGGTCAGCGCGTCCGACGGGGTACGGATGCCGCCGGTCAGCACCACCGTCTGGTCGGCGCGCGGATTCTGGTAGAGCGCGTCGGCCACCGGGATCGAGTTGGTCACCACGGTCAGCCCTCGTACGTCGGAGAGCAGCGTGGCCAGCGCGGCGGTGGTGGTGCCGGCGGAGAGCGCGATGGCCATCCCCGGCTCCACCATGGTCGCCGCCCGCTCGGCGATGGCCCGCTTCTCCGCCTGCTGGCGGATCGACTTCGCGGCGAAGCCGGGCTCCTCGGCCGACCCCGGCCCGGCCAGCGTCGCGCCGCCGTGCACCTTGTCCACCAGGCCGCGTTCGGCCAGCACCTCCAGGTCGCGCCGGATCGTCATGTCGGACACCCCGAACCGGCTGACGAGCTGGCTCACCCGTACGCCGCCACGCTGGCGGATCAGATCGAGAATGGCGGTCTGCCGCTGCTGGGCGAGCACCTGGGGAACCTCCTTCGCGCCGTGACTGTCACCGGGTCAGGCCGGTCGGTCGCCCCGGTCCTCCCGGACCACGGCCACCTCGCCGGCCGGCACTGTCAGCTCACCGGCACACTCCGTACCGGTCAACAGCTCGGTGCCGGTCACCGCGAGCCGTACCTCGCTCTCAGTGTGGTTGATCGCGAACAGCCAGCTTCGCTCGCCGTCGCGGCGCCGGACCACCTCCACCCCGGTCGGCGCCTGCGCCGCCGGGCGGACACCCGCCTCGTCGACCAGCCGGGCGACCAGCCGGTCGGTGGCCGGCTCGTCCAGCCGGGTGCCGACGTACCAGGCGGCGCCCGCGCCGACCGGGTGCCGGGTCAGCGCCGGCACGCCGGGCAACGGCCCATCGGTGTACGCGGCGAGCACCTCGGCGCCCTCCGGATGCAGCCACTCGGTCCACACGTCGGCCGTGCTGTCGTCGTCCAGCCGCACCTGCTCGCCCTCGCGTAACGGGAAGAACTCCTCGGTCCGTACGCCGAGCAGCTCCCGGAACGCGCCCGGGTAGCCGCCCAGCCGGATGTGGTCATTCTCGTCCACGATGCCGCTGAAGTAGGTGATCGCCGCGGTGCCACCGGCCTCGACGAACCGGCGCAGCGCGTCGACGTCAGCATCGCGGACCAGGTAGAGGGTGGGTGCCAGGACCAGCCGGTAGCCGCTGAGGTCGGCGGACGGGTGGACGATGTCGGCGGTCACGCCGGCCCGCCACAGCGCGCCGTACAGGGCGGTCAGCCGGTCGGCGTAGCGGACGTCCACACTGGGGCGCGAGTCCAGCTCGACACCCCACCACGCCTCCCAGTCGAACAGGATGGCCACCTCGGCGTCGACCCGGCTGCCGCGTACCTCGGCGAGCGCCCTGAGGTCCGCGCCCAGCTGGCAGACCTCCCGGAACACCTTGGTGTCCGGCCCGGTGTGCGGCACCAGCGCGGAGTGGAACTTCTCGGCGCCGGCCCGGGAGGCCCGCCACTGGAAGAACAGCACCCCGTCGGCGCCGCGGGCGACGTGCGCCAGGCTGTTGCGGCGCAGCTGGCCCGGCAGCTTCGCCACGTTGCGCGGCTGCCAATTCACCGCGCTGGTGGAGTGCTCCATCAGCAGCCACGGGTCGCCACCGGCGACGCCGCGGGTGTGGTCGGCGGAGAGCGCCAGCCCGAGGTGCGCCCGCGGGTCGGCGGCGGTGAGGTAGTGGTCGTTGGAGACCAGGTCCACGTCGTCGGCCCAGGAGTGGTAGTCCATGTGCTTGATGCCGGTGCCGATCATGAAGTTGGTGGTGACCGGCTGTCGGACCAGCGTCTTCAACAGCTCGCGCTCGGCCCGCAGCTGGGCCCGCTGCTCGTCGGAGGAGAAGCGCAGGAAGTCCAGCTGCTGGCTGGGGTTGGCGAAGGTCGGCGCGGTGCGCGGCGGGTTGATCTCGGCCCAGTCGCCGTAGCGCTGGCTCCAGAACGCCGTGCCCCAGGCGTCGTTGAGCCGGTCCAGGTCGCCGTAGCGCTCGCGCAGCCAGCCACGGAACGCCTCGGCGCTGACGTCGCAGTAGCAGTGCACGTTGTGGCAGCCCAGCTCGTTGGAGACGTGCCACATCACCACCGCCGGGTGCTCGGCGTACCGGCCGGCGACCGCTCGGACCAGCTTCAGCGACCGCTCGCGGAACACCGGGGAGCTGGGGCAGTACGCCTGCCGCCCGCCCGGCCACAGGATCGCGCCGTCGGCTCGGCGGGGCAGCGTCTCGGGGTGCGCGCGGGCGAGCCACGGCGGCGGGCTGGCGGTGGCGGTGGCCAGGTCGACCTGGACGCCGCCGTCGTGCAACAGGTCCAGCACCCGGTCCAGCCAGCCGAACTCGAACCGGCCCGGAGCGGGCTCCAGCAGGGCCCAGGAGAAGATGCCGACGGAGACCAGGTTGACCCCGGCCCGACGCATCAGCTCGACGTCTTCCGACCAGGTCTGCTCGGGCCACTGCTCGGGGTTGTAGTCGCCGCCGAAATAGATGCCGTCACCCTGCCATCGCCGCATGAGAGCTGAGGGTGCACCCGGCGGACCGCGCAAGTCAACAGGTTCCAACATCGATTTCTTTTCCAACGTTTACCGCGTAACGGCCGTGTCACGACTGGATTATCGGCGGCGAACTGCCCTCTTGACAGCGCTCTCGGGACGGGTAGCTTGAGGCCCCAATGGCCGTTCGTGTTCGCCAATGTGGATTCTCGGGGGATCCCGATGTGTGATCACGACGCCGGATCTGCCTTCACCACCCCTGACGACCCTTGGGCGTAGCACCTCTTCATCCGTAGGAGGCACAGATGTCCCGTCCCCGATCCCAAGCCGAATACCTGGCTCGGCTCGTACCGCCCTCCGTAGCCGGCATCAACCGACGCTCGCTGCTGGCCGGCGCCGCCGGCACGGGCGCGCTGCTCGGCACCGGCCTGCTCGCCGGCTGCGGCGACTCCAACTCCGGCGGGTCCGACTCCAAGGAGGTGTCGCTCGGGTCGAACCAGTCCGACCCGAAGCCGAAGGACGTGGTCGCCAAGGTCGTCGACGGGTTCAAGACCTCGTCCGGCGTCCAGGTCGCGGTGAACACGGTCGACCACAACACGTTCCAGGAGAACATCAACAACTACCTGCAGGGCAAGCCGGACGACGTGTTCACCTGGTTCGCCGGCTACCGGATGCGCTTCTTCGCCGAAAAGGGACTGGCCAGCGACATCAGCGACGTGTGGGGCAAGCTCTCGGGCTACTCCGACGCCTTCAAGAAGGCGTCCACCGGGGACGACGGCAAGCAGTACTTCGTCCCGGCGACGTACTACCCCTGGGCGGTCTTCTACCGCAAGTCGGTCTGGCAGCAGCACGGCTACCAGCAGCCCAAGACCCTCGACGATCTGACCGCCCTCGCCGCGCAGATGAAGAAGGACGGGCTGACCCCGATCGCCTTCGCCGACAAGGACGGCTGGCCGGCGATGGGCACCTTCGACATCCTCAACCTCCGGATCAACGGCTACCAGTTCCACGTCGACCTGATGGCCGGCAAGGAATCCTGGACCTCGGACAAGGTCAAGAAGGTCTTCGATACCTGGGCCGGCCTGCTCCCCCTGCACCAGCCGGACAGCCTCGGCCGTACCTGGCAGGAGGCGGCGCAGTCGCTGCAGCAGAAGAAGAGCGGCATGTACCTGCTCGGTCTCTTCGTCGGCCAGCAGTTCAGCAACGAGGAGCAGAGCGACCTCGACTTCTTCACCTTCCCGGAGATCGACCCGGCGATCGGCGCCAAGGCCCTGGACGCCCCGATCGACGGCTACATGATGGCCCGCAAGCCCAAGAACGAGGACAGCGCCCGGAAGCTGCTGGAGTACTTCGGCGGCAAGGCCGCCGCGGACATCACCGTCAAGAACGACCCGGCCACCCTGGTCGCCAACAGCGGCGCGGACGTCAGCGGCTACACCGCCCTGCAGAAGAAGGCGGCCGAGCTGGTCGGATCGGCCACCGAGATCGCCCAGTTCCTCGACCGGGACACCCGGCCGGACTTCGCCTCCACGGTGATCATCCCGGCGCTCCAGCAGTTCATCAAGAACCCCAAGGACATCGGCGGGCTCACCTCGAGCATCGAGAACCAGAAGAAGTCGATCTTCACCGACTGACGGCGGAAGGGGGAGGACATCGTGTCCGACCTGCCCCTGATCCAAACGGATCGCGCCGTGCCGCCGCCGGCCGCGACCACCTCCACGGGTGGTCGTCGCCGGCGGCTACGGCTCCTGTCCCGCACCGACCGCGTGGTCATCACGCTGATGGTGCTCGTCCCGCTGCTGCTCGTCACGGGTTTCGTCTGGATGCCGGCGGTGGCCACAGTGCTGCTCTCCGGCACCAACTGGGACGGCATCGGCCCACTGAACGAGATCGAGTTCGTCGGCGCGCGCAACTACAGCGACGTGGTGAACATCTACCCGCCGTTCGTGCCGGCGGTCCAGCACAACCTGCTCTGGCTGGCGGCGCTGTTCCTGGTGGCCAGCCCGTTCGGCATGTTCCTGGCCGTCCTGCTCGACAAGGAGTTGCGCGGCAGCCGCTTCTACCAGACCGCTCTCTACCTGCCGGTGGTGCTCTCGCTGGCGCTGATCGGCTTCGTCTGGCAGCTGCTGTACTCCCGCGATCAGGGTCTGATCAACGCCGTGTTCGGCAGCAACGTCGACTGGTACGGCGACTCGAACGTCAACATCTGGGCGGTCATGGTCGCCTCCGGCTGGCGGCACGTCGGCTACATCATGCTGCTCTACCTGGCCGGGCTGAAGGGCGTCGACCCGTCGCTGCGGGAAGCCGCCGCGGTCGACGGCGCCTCGGAGAGCCGGGCGTTCTTCCGGGTGGTGTTCCCGGTCATGCGGCCGATCAACATCATCGTGCTGGTGGTGACGGTGATCGAGTCGCTGCGCGCGTTCGACCTGGTCTGGGTGGTCAACAAGGGCCGCAACGGGTTGGAGCTGATCTCCGCGCTGGTCACCCAGAACGTGGTGGGTGAGGCGAGCCGGATCGGGTTCGGCTCGGCGCTGGCAACCATCATGCTGGTCGTCTCGCTGGTCTTCATCACCATCTACCTGGCGACCGTGATGAGGGAGAACCGGCGATGAGCACCGCGACCGCGACCCGGCGTACCGAAGACGGGGTCGAGGCCCCGTCCCGCCGCAAGCTGACCCCGGCTCGGCTGCTCCTGCACGGCTTCCTTCTCGCCGTCGCGCTGACCTGGCTCTTCCCGATCGCCTGGGCGGTGCTCACGTCGCTGCGTTCCTACGAGTACACCGCCGCCAACGGCTACGTCTCGTTCGGCGGCTGGACCGTCGACAACTACGTCACCGCCTGGCAGACCGCCGAGTTCGGCAAGCACTTCCTCAACTCGGTGTACATCACAGTGCCGGCGGTGCTGCTCACGCTCTTCCTCGCCTCCTGCGTGGCGTTCGTCATCGCCCGGTTCAGCTGGAAGCTCAACCTGGTGCTGCTCGGCATCTTCACCGCGGCCAACCTGCTGCCCCAGCAGGCGCTGCTGATCCCGCTGTTCCGGCTGTTCACCGAGGTGCCGTTGCCGGAGTTCATGAGCGACTCGGAGCTGCTCTACGACAGCTACTGGGGGCTGATCCTGATCAACGTGGCCTTCCAGTGCGGGTTCTGCGTCTTCGTGCTCAGCAACTACATGAAGGCGCTGCCCCGCGACCTGTACGAGGCGGCGATGGTCGACGGGGCAAGCATCTGGCGGCAGTACTGGCAGGTCACCATGCCACTGTGCCGGCCGGCCCTGGCCGCGCTGGCGACCCTGGAGGTGACCTGGATCTACAACGAGTTCTTCTGGGCCACCGTCCTCATGCGCACCGGCGACAAGTTCCCGGTGACCAGCTCGCTCAACAACCTGCGCGGCGAGTTCTTCACCGACAACAACCTGGTCTCGGCGGGCAGCGTGCTCGTCGCGATCCCCACCCTGGTGATCTTCTTTATGCTCCAGCGGCACTTCGTCCGGGGCCTGACCTTGGGAGCCTCCAAAGGATGACCATCCTGCACCTGCGCCGCGCGCGGACCAGCCTGGTGCTCGACGCGCGCGGCCCGGGGCTGCCCCGGGTCGCGCACTGGGGCGGCGACATCGGCGACCTCGACGACGGCCTGCGCCAGCTCGTCGACGCGACCGTGCCGCCGGTGGTACCCAGCAGCTTCGACGAGCCCACCGTGCTCTCCCTGCTGCCGGAGCCGAGCGCCGGCTGGAGCGGCCGGCCGGGGCTGGCCGGGCACCGCGACGGCGCCGGCTGGTCCACCGCGTTCCGCCTGGACGGCCTCGACGTCGACGCCCCCGCCGACGAGGGCTCGGCGCGGGTGACCGTGCGGGCCAGCGACCCGGCCGCACAGCTCTCCCTGACCATCGAGATCGAGGTGGACCCGACCGGGTTGCTGCTGCTGCGCCACCGGCTGCGCAACGACGGCGACGACGCGTACGAGCTGCGGGAGCTGACTCCCGTCCTGCCGGTCCCGGCGGTCGCCACCGAACTGCTCGACCTGACCGGCCGGTGGTGCCGGGAACGGTCCCCGCAGCGGCACTCGTGGCAGCAGGGCAGCTGGGTGCGCGAAGGCCGGCACGGACGCACCGGGCACGACGCCACCCTGCTGCTTGTGGCCGGCACCGCCGGTTTCGGCTTCGGCCACGGCGAGGTCTGGGCGGTGCACACCGCCTGGAGCGGCGACCACGTCACCTTCGCCGAGCGCCGGCCCACCGGCGAGTCGACCCTCGGCGGCGGCGAGCTGCTCGCCCCCGGAGAGGTCCGGCTCGGCCCCGGCGAGTCGTACGCCACTCCCCTGCTCTACGCGGTCTGGTCCGACGACGGGCTGGACGGGCTCAGCGACGTGCTGCACACCCACCTGCGGGCCCGGCCCGGTCACCCACGCTCCCCGCGCCCGGTGACCCTGAACGTGTGGGAAGCGGTCTACTTCGACCACGACCTGGACCGGCTACGGGCGCTGGCCGACCGGGCCGCGCAGATCGGCGTCGAGCGGTTCGTGCTCGACGACGGCTGGTTCCGCGGCCGGCGCGACGACACCGCCGGGCTCGGCGACTGGTTCGTCGACGAGGGCGTCTGGCCGGACGGCCTGCAACCGTTGATCGACCACGTGACCGGCCGGGGTCTGGAGTTCGGCCTCTGGGTGGAGCCGGAGATGGTCAACCCCGACTCCGACCTGTTCCGTGCGCACGCCGACTGGTTGCTGGCCGTGCCGGGCCGGCTGCCGGCGCTCTGGCGCAACCAGCAGGTGCTCGACCTGGGCCGGCCGGAGGCGTACGACTACCTGCTGGACCGGCTCGACAACCTGCTCACCGAGCATCCCGGCATCAGCTACCTCAAGTGGGACCACAACCGGGACCTCACCGAGGCCGGGCACCACGGCCGCCCCGGAGTGCACGGGCAGACCCTGGCGGTCTACCGGCTCCTCGACGAGCTGCGCCGCCGCCACCCCCGGGTGGAGATCGAGAGCTGCGCGTCCGGCGGCGCCCGGGTGGACCTGGGCATCCTCGCGCGCACCGACCGGGTGTGGGCCAGCGACTGCAACGACGCCCTGGAACGGCTCAGCATCCAGCGGTGGACCGGGTTGCTGCTGCCACCGGAGCTGGTCGGCACGCACATCGGCCCGGAACGCTCGCACACCACCAACCGGGTGCACGACCTCGGCTTCCGGGCGGCCACCGCGCTCTTCGGCCACCACGGCATCGAGTGGGACATCGCGTCGATCAGCGCCGCCGAGCAGACCGAGCTGGCCGCCTGGGTCGCGCTGCACAAGCGGCTGCGCCCGCTGCTGCACGCCGGCCGGGTGGTCCGGGTCGACCATCCGGACCCCGCCGTCTGGGCGCACGGCGTGGTCGACCACGACCGCACCGGAGCGGTGTACGCGGTGGCCCGGCTGGCCACCTCGGTGGCGCAGTCCCCGGGCGCCCTCCGGCTGCCCGGCCTCGACCCGGAGCGGCGTTACCGGGTGCGACCGGTGTCGGACGCGCCGGCCCCGGCGACGATCGACCGGGCCGCGCCGGCCTGGCTCGCCGGCGGCGTCACGCTCAGCGGGGCGGCGCTGGCTCGGGTCGGGGTGCAGCTGCCCGCGCTGCACCCGGAGCAGAGCCTGGTCCTGGAGGTCACCGCCGCCGGCTGAAATGATTCGGGAAATCTTCGGCCGGGGTGTCGAGAACGGTGTCGCGTGCTTCTACCTCAGGGTGAGAGCACCGAAGATGGTGCGCAGGCGTGAGGAGCGAAACCATGAAGTACATGCTGCTGATGCAGTTCAGCGCCGCCGGGACCGACTTCCCGTCCATCGACACGTGGACCCCCGCGGAGGTCCAGGCACACATCGCGTTCATGGGCGAGGTCAACGCGAAGCTCGCCGCCGCCGGCGAGTGGGTCGACGGGCAGGGCCTCGGCGGCCCGCAGCAGGCGCGGATCGTCCGCGCCGGCGAGGGCGGGGCGCCGGTGGTCACCGAGGGGCCGTTCGCCGAGACGAAGGAGTTCCTCGCCGGCTTCTGGATCGTCGACTGCGACACCCCGCAGCGGGCGGTGGAGCTGGCCGCGTACATCTCCACCGCGCCCGGCCCCGGTGGGCGGCCGCTGAACATGCCGATCGAGGTGCACCCGGTCATGTCCGCCCCACCTGAGGAGCTGTGAGGGCTGACCACCACCGATCCCCGCATCGAGGACCTGCTGCGCGAGTTGGCGCCGCAGGTCCTCGGTGTGCTCGCCCGCCGGTTCGGTGACTTCGCCACCGCCGAGGACGCGGTGCAGGAGGCCCTGTTGGCCGCCGCCACCCAGTGGCCGGCGGACGGGCTGCCGGCGAACCCGCGCGGCTGGCTGATCCAGGTCGGCTACCGCCGGATGATCGAGCTGGTCCGCGGCGAGCAGGCGCGGCGACGCCGCGAGGACCTGGTCGCCCGCCGGGACCCGGACGACCGGCAACACGCACCCCCGGCGGACGAGGAGCTGACCGCCGAACGGGACGACACCCTGGTCACGCTCTTCCTCTGCTGCCACCCGGCGCTCACGTCCGCGTCGGCCGTCGCGCTGACCCTGCGCGCCGTCGGTGGGCTGAGCACCGCCGAGATCGCCCGCGCGTTCCTCGTGCCCGAGGCGACCATGGCCCAACGGATCAGCCGGGCCAAGCAGCGCATCCGCTCCTCCGGACTGCCGTTCCGGATGCCGGAGCCCGCGGAGCGGGCCGACCGGCTGGCCGCCGTGCGGCAGGTGCTCTACCTGATCTTCACGGAGGGGCACACGAGCACCGCCGGCCCGGACCTGCGCCGGGTCGACCTGGCCGTGGAGGCGATTCGGCTGACCCGTGCGCTGCACATGCTGCTGCCCGGCGACAGCGAGTCGGCCGGCCTGTTGGCGTTGATGCTGCTCACCGAGGCGCGCAGCCCGGCGCGGACAGGGCCGTCCGGTGAGCTGATCCCGCTGACCGACCAGGACCGCGCCCGCTGGGACGCGGCGGCGATCGCCGAGGGCGTCGCGCTGATCACCCAGGCGCTGCCGCGCGGGCCGGTCGGCCCGTACCAGGTACAGGCCGCCATCGCGGCGCTGCACGACGAGGCGCCGAGCGCCGAAGCGACCGACTGGCCACAGGTCCTGGCGCTCTACGGGGTGCTGGACCAGCTCGCCGGCAGCCCGGTGGTGGCGCTCAACCGGGCCGTGGCGACCGCCATGGTGCACGGGCCGGCAGCCGGTCTGGCCGCTCTCGACGCGCTGGCCGACGACCCGCAGTTGGCCGGGCACCACCGGCTTCCCGCCGCCCGCGCGCACCTGCACGAGATGGCCGGCGACCGGGCCCGGGCGATCGCCGACTACCGGGCCGCCGCCGGGCGGACGAGCAGCCTGCCCGAGCAGCGTTACCTCATGATGCGGGCGGCGCGGCTCGCCGCCGAACCCGGCCCGACCGCCGCCTCGACATCGGCACCTGGCCGTGCCCAGCGGGGCGAAGGCTGACGGCGCTACCGGTCCGGACCGGGGTCGGAACGGTTGCTGCGAAGCTCGACTGAGGATCGGGATCGGAAACGGTTGCTGGGGAGCTCGATCCGGGAGCCACTTCGGACCGGGACCGGCGCGAGGGCTCGCACCCGTCGCGGACCGCGAGATCCCGCGAAAGGGCGGCGCTAGCCTGACCATCGACGACCCACGAGCGCTAAGGACTGAGGACCGCATGGCGTACGTGCTGCTGGGGATCGCCATCGCCGCCGAGGTGCTGGCGACCAGTCTGCTCAAGACCACCGCCGGGTTCACCCGGCTGGGGCCGACGGTGGCCTGCCTCGGCGGTTACCTGCTGGCGTTCATCCTGCTGGCCCAGGCCGTGAAGGAGATCCCGGTGGGTGTCGCGTACGCCCTCTGGTCCGGCCTGGGCACCGCGACCATCGTGGCGATCGGCGCGGTTTTCCTCGATGAGCCGGTCGGGTTGGCCAAGCTCGCCGGCATCGCGCTGATCATCACGGGGGTGGTCATCGTGAACCTGGCCGGCGAGCACTGACCACGACCGGCACGTGGCCGAGCCCGGTGCGGGCCCGGCCACCTGCCTCTCGGTCAGCTCGCGGCGCAGCTCACCGCCGGCCTGGCGTTGCTGCCGTTCCAGCCGCCGATGAAGCCGAAGCTGGTGCTGGCACCGGCGGCCAGCCGGCCGTTGTAGTCCACGTTGCGCGCGGTCACCGCGGCGCCGCTGCTGGTCAGCGTCACGTTCCAGGACTGGCTGACGCTCTGGCCGTTGGCGAAGGTCCACCGGACGGTCCACCCGGTGATCGCGGTGGCGCCGGCGGTCACCCGTACCTCGCCCTGGAAGCCGCCCTGCCACTGGTTGGTGACCGTGTACGTCGCCGTGCAGCCACCGGCGGGCGGAGGCGTGGTGGGCGGCGGAGTCGTCGGCGGTGGCGTGGTCGGCGGCGGTGTGGTGGGCGGCGGAGTGCCGCCGAAGACGCTGGCCTCCCGGGCGGTCTGCCGGATGCCGTTGGCGCCGTTGAAGAGCCGTTGACCCCAACTGGTCAGGTTGGCCGGGTTGAAGGCGGTGGCCAGGTCGAGATATTCCACGCCGCCGCCGTTGCCGCTCCACGACCAGCCCAGCCAGCCGATTCCGTTTGCCTGGCTGTAGGCGAGGATGGTGTCCTCGTCCGGGTCGCCGTCGGAGTGGTTGAAGCCGAACTCACCGACCACGATGGGCAGGCCGGCCGCCCGGAAGCGACCCAGGTAGTCGGTGATCTCCGCGGCGGTGTCGAAGACCCCGTACATGTGGATGGAGAAGACGGTGTTGCGGGCCGGGTCGGCGGCGAAGACCGAGGCGGCGTTGTCGCGCATGGTGAACGACCAGTCCTGCCCCCAGTTCGGCGCGTCCACCATGATCGTGTGGGTCAGACCGCCGGCGCGCAGCCGGCCGATCGCGTTGGCGTTGTCGGTGGCCCAGGAGGCGTAGTTCTGGTTGCCGTACGGCTCGTTGCCGATGTTGACGATGACGTACTTCTCCTGGCCGGCGAGGACGTCGGCGAGACTGAGCCAGTAGTCGACGGCCCGGGCGAGGGTGATCGCCCCGCTCTGCTCGCCGTAGCCGGTGGTGTCGTGCACCTCCAGCACACAGATCAGCCGGTTGGCCTTGCACAGCGAGATGACGTTGGCGACGTCGGCGTTGGTGTTGCGGGTCCACCGGTCGCCGCTGGAGAGCACGACCCGGACGGTGTTCGCGCCGAGCGCCTTCACGTCGGCGAACGAGCTGGTCTGCTGTGGATACCAGGTGTGCGCGTGGTTGACCCCGCGCATGATGAATTCGGTGCCGTTGGCGTCGTACAGCTTGCCGCCCGCGACGGTGAAACCGGCCGCGGCCTGCGCCGGTTGGCCGAACGCCAGCACGGCGACGAGCAGCGTGAGCAGCGCCGCGCCGGCGGCGGAGAGTCGAGTCTTCATGGCCTTCCTCAGGGAGGACCCCCGATGCCCGACAGGGGTGGGACGTGACAGGGGGAAGGCGGCTGCAGCCCGACAGCCGCCGCCCGGATCCCGGCGGCGCACGCATCAGCGTAGGGCGATGGATCGATGGGCGCAACCGGTTCAGTGACCGGGTCGCGGGTGGCGGACAGCCGTGACGGCCCACGCGGACGCGGGCCGTCACGGGGCGGTCATCCCCACCACAGGATGTGCGCCACACCGTCGCTCTTAACCGGTTAAGAGCGACGGTAGGCAGGTCGCGGTCATCCGTCAAGCGTCATCCGCTCGAACCGGACGCGAGGGTTGACGGCTGCTGACCTGGGTATCCCGGGACGATCCGTCGGCGGGAAGGGGAAACCAGAATGGTCAGCGTCGGCTACACCCTGATGTGCGAGCAGGCCGGTCCGAAGCAGCTGGTCGACCATGCGGTACGGGCCGAGGCGGCGGGCTTCGACCAGCTGGTGATCTCCGATCACTACTACCCCTGGCTGGACGCCCAGGGCCACTCCCCGTACGCCTGGTCGGTGCTCGGCGCGGTCGCCCACGCCACCTCCCGGGCCGAGCTGATGTCCTTCGTGACCTGCCCGATCCGCCGCTACCACCCCGCCGTGGTCGCGCAGAAGGCCAGCACCATCGGAGCGCTCTCGGACGGCCGGTTCACCCTCGGCCTCGGCGCCGGCGAGAACCTCAACGAACACGTGGTCGGCGGTTGGCCGCACGTGCAGCAGCGGCACGAGATGTTCGAGGAGGCCCTCCAGATCATCCGGCCGCTGCTCAACGGCGAGTCGCTGACGTTCTCCGGCAACCACTTCGACGTGCCCGACGCCTACGTCTGGGACCGGCCGGACCAGCCGGTGCCGATGGCCGTCGCCGCCTCCGGCCGACAGTCCGCCACCCTGGCCGCCGAGTACGCCAACGGCATCATCGCCACCGAGCCCGACCGGCACATCATCGAGATGTACGACGACGCAGGCGGCGCCGGCCAGCCGCGCTACGGGCAGGTGGCCATCTGCTACGGCCCGGACGAGGCCGAGTGCCGCAAGATCGTGCACGACCAGTTCCGCTGGTTCGGGCTGGGTTGGAAGGTCAACGCGGAGCTGCCCGGCCCGGACTCCTTCGCCGCCGCCACCCAGTTCGTCCGCGAGGAGGACGTCGCCGAGGGCATCCCCTGCGGGCCGGACGTGGACGCGCACGTCGAGGCGTTCCGGAAGTTCGTCGACGCCGGCTTCACCCACGTGGCGTTCGTTCAGGTCGGCGGGGAGACCCAGCCGATGTTCCTCGACTGGGCGCAGGAGCAGTTGCTGCCGCGCCTGCGCTCACTGTGAGGCTCACTCCCGCCGGGCGGTTCAGCCTGGGCGAGTTGCGGCTCGCGCTGGCCGCGCCCCGGCCGGCCGGCGGGCTCACCAGCGAGTGGCGGACGGTCGACGGGCTGCGGACGCACACCCGGCGCGGCACCGATCCCGGGACCGGAGCGCCACCGGTCGTGCTGGTGCACGGCCTGGCGGTCTCGCACCGCTATCTCACCCCGCTGGCCGTCGCGCTCGCCGCCACCCATCCGGTGTACGTGCCGGACCTGCCCGGCTTCGGACTGACCGAGCACCCCCGGGGCGCGTACGACGTGCGCGAGCACGCCGACCACCTGGCCGCCTGGCTGGCCGCGTACCGACTGCCGCCGGTCTGCCTGCTCGGGCACTCGTTCGGCGCCGAGGTCGTGGCCGCGCTCGCCGCGGCGCACCCGGACCTGGTCCGCGCGGTGGTCCTGGCCGGGCCGACCAGCGACCCGGACGCCCGGTCCCGGCGAGGTCAGTTCGGCCGGTGGCTGGTGGACACCCTGCGCGAGGCGCCGTTGCAGGCGCCGATCCTGGCCCGCGACGTCTGGGACGCCCGGCCCTGGCGGGTGGTCGCGACCCTGTCGCACTCGGTCCGCAACGCCATCGAGGCGGACCTGGTCCGGGTCGCCGCGCCCACGCTGGTGGTCACCGGCGGACGGGACCCGGTGGTGCCGGCGGCCTGGCGGGACCAGGTGGCCCGGCTGGTCCCCGACGCCCGCCCGGTGGCCGTGCCCGGCGCCGCCCACAACGTCGCCACCACCGCCCCGGCGGCGGTCGCCGACGCCGTTCGCCATCTCCTCGCTACCGCTCCCACTTCCGCACTCCTGGACAGGTGAAACCCCATGCGCTTCGGCAACACGGAGATCCGCCCGCTCGGCGGTGGCCTCGGCTGCCTCCTGATGATTCTCTTCTCGATCGTGGCCTCGGTCGTGCTGACCGTCCTGCTCAACCTGGTCCTCTGACCCCGCCCGCCCGTGCGCCCCGGTCGGAGGGCGCACGGGCCCGGCTCAGGCCGGGTCGAGGTCCAGCTCGGCGACGACCGGGTAGTGGTCGGAGGCGGTCTCGGCGCCCCCGTCGCGGACCACCCGGACGGAACGGGTCCGCTCGGCCACCGCTGGAGTGCCGAACAGATAGTCCAGCCGCATCCCCGCGAACTCCGCCCCACCGAACCGGGTGGGCACGGTGAGGCCGTCGCCCTCCGGCGCGCCGGCGGCGCAGGCGAGCCAGAGGTCGACCAGGCCGGCGGCCAGCAGCCGGGCGACCGCACGGGTGTCCACGCTGTCGCTGCCCCGGCGCAGGTGGCGCCGCCGGTAGAGGGCGGGCATCCCGGCCAGGCGCGCGGTGTGGTCGACGGTCGGGTCGAGCGAGTTGAGGTCACCGGTGACCAGCATCAGCGGGCCCTGGGCGCGTCGCACCGCGGCTGCCAGCCAGTCGACCTCCATCCGACGCCGCCCCCCGGAGTACGGATGGAGGTGGGTGCCGAGCACGGTCAGCGGGCCGGCCGAGGTGGCCACCACGACACGGGCGGCGGCGTGGTGGAACGGCCGACGCAGCGCCCCCGCGGTGTCGACCCGCAGCGGCGGCCGGACCAGCACCGCCACCGGCTGCCCGAAGCAGGACCGGGCCAGGTGCGGCGTCATCCCCACCCGATCCGCGACCTCGGCCATGAGTCCACCGCGGTCGAAGCCGCGCAGCTCCTGAAGGGCCAGCACGTCCGGCGCCTGCGCGGTGATGACCCGGACCACCTGGCTCAGCCGGTCGGGGCCGCCCCGGTCCCGGCCGCCGGTGCGGATGTTCCAGGTCATCACTCGCAGCACGGCGGCTCTCAGTCGGCCCGGCCGGCCCGGGCCAGCTCGTCGTCGAGGGTATCCACGTCCTCCGACTCGATGGCCGGCTGATTGCCTTCCTTCAGGTCGGCGTTCGGCCGGACGACCAGGTAGAGCAGCCCGATCCAGAGCGCGGAGAGCAGGATCGCGCCCATGAAGTCGGTCGGGTGGTGCATCCCCCGGTACATCCGGGAGGTCGCCACCCCCACCGGCATGATCACCGCCAGCGCCACGAAGACCCAGCGCCACCAGCGGTCGGTACGCGGCAGCACGATGACGGTGATCGCCAGCCAGACGCAGATGGTCGCCGCGATGTGCCCGGACGGGAAGGAGGAGGTGGGCATCGGACCGTCCAGGTTCTCCACCGGCGGGCGCGGCCGGTCGACCGCCCGGGCGGAGGCGAGGAAGAGGGTCAGCTCGCCGACCATCGCCAGCGCCACGAAGAGCACCGGCCGCCACCGTCGCCACACCGCCAGCACCAGCGGGCAGAACACCAGCGAGATCAGCAGGATGGCGTGCGTGTCGCCGAACTTGCTCCACCACCAGCTCACGTCGGTCAGCACCTCGGTGTGCCGCTCGGCGAACCAGCGCGGCACCTCCGTGTCGAGGGTGTCGAAGAAGGTGCCCTTGGCGTGGTAGCTGACGTACATGCCGAAGGCGTACAGCGCACCGAAGACCAGCACCCAGCCGACCAGCAGCTCGGCCACCGCCGAACGGGGGTGGGCCAGCAGGTGCTCCTCGTCGGGGGCGGGGGCGATGTCGTGCCCGGCCTCCGGTTCCAGGCCCTCGGTCAGCGGCGGCACCGGGCGGCCCCGCTCGCGCCGCCACAGCCGGAACGCGTACGCGGTGACGCCCAACCAGGCGGCGCCGAGCAGCCAGCCGGCCAGCACGTCGGAGACGAAGTGCACGCCGAGCGCGATCCGGGTCAGCCCGACCAGCGCCACCAGCACGGCGACCCCGGCGATCGCCGGCTTACGCCAGCGTGGCGCCATCGCCGGCAGGAACACCAGCAGCAACGCCCCGTACGCGACGAACGAGCCGAGCGCGTGCCCGCTCGGGAAGCTGTTGCCCGGCGCGCTGGCGATCGGCACGTCCACCACCGGGCGGAGCCGACCGACCAGCGTCTTCAGGGACGGGTCGAGGATCAGGCCGCCCACCCCGGTGATGATCAGATAGACGGCCAGCCGTGGCTGCCGCCGGATCAGCAGTCCGACCACGGCGATGGTGACCAGCCAGATGAGGATCGGCCGGCCGCCCAGGTCGGTCACCGCCTGGAGCACCGTGACCAGCGCGTGGTGCGGGGCGACGAGACCGTTGAACCACTCGGCGACGGCGTGGTCGGCGTCCTGCAACGGGCTCCACCGCACCCGGACGAGCAACAACAGCAGCCCGAACGCCACCCCGGCGCCGGTGACGGCCGCCAGACCGGCGATGCTCCGCTCGGCGAAATGCCCGATCGGACGCCGCGCCACCTCTTTGACCGCGGTCACCCCGCACCTCCCTTGTCTACTGGCGAGGCGCTTTACCCGATCGGCGCCGCGCGTACACGCGGGTGGCCGGCGGGGTCGGTCAGAGGGCCGTCATGTCCCCGGTGTCGTGGAGCTCGACGCGGTCGGCCTCGGGCTCCCACAGATCCGGTTGGGCCGGCTCCCGCACGCCGATGCGCAGCGCCTCCAGCTGGGCGGCGAAGGCCAGCCCACCGAAGAGCGCCATGCCGGTGAGGTTGGCCCAGAGCAGCAACGCCATCATCCCGGTCAGCGCGCCGTAGGTCTGCCCGAAGCCGTCGCTGAACCGCACGTACGCGGCGAGCAGCAGGCTGGCCAGCCACCACAGCGCGGTCGCGATGCCGGCGCCGAAGAGCAGCCAGGACAGGCCGGGTTGCCTGCGGCGCGGCGCGTGCCGGAACAGCACCGCCACGGCGAGCACGGTCAGCGCGAGGCTCAGCGGGAAGCGGACCACGGTCCAGATGCTCCCGGCGACGTCGCCCCACTCGTAGTGCTCGCGCACCGAGTCGCCCACCGCGCCGCCGCCGACCAGGATCAGGAAGCCGGCGAGCGCGGGCAGGCCGGCGGTGACCGCCAGCACGGCGGCGCGGACGTACTTCCACAGCGCCGGGCGGTCCCGCTCCACGCCGTAGATCCGGTTGGCGCCCCGTTCGATCTGGGCCATCGTGGTGGTCAGCGCGACCAACCCGGTGAGCAGACCGAGGGTGAGCGCCAACTCGCCGGCGTCCTCGACGCGTTCGCCCTCGCCGAGCAGCTCGGCCACCATCTGCTCGCTCTGGCCGGGGGTCAGCGCCAGCACGGTGTCGGCGACCACCCGGCCACCCTCCTCGACGCCCAGCTCGCTGATCAGGCCGGTGAGGGCGATCAGGAACGGCACCACGGCCAGGCAGAGTTGCAGCGCGAAGGCCCGGGAGTGGCTGAACCCGTCGCCGTAGCGGAACCGGATGAAGGCGTCCCGCAGCAGGTGCCAGCCGCCCTGGCGGCGCAGGGTGTGCCAGGCGTCGTCGGCGGACAGCTCGTCGTCGGCCATCAGCCGGGTCTCCGGCACGATCCGGGTGCTACTCACGGCGCGCTTCCTCGATCAGCTGCTCGCCTCGCTCCCCGGCGCTCTGCGCGTCGACGGCCAGGTCGGGGGCTTCCTCGGGCTGTGGCACGCAGAGCCAGAGCGCCTGGGGCCGGACCTCGGCCCGCAGCTGCCGGCTGGGAGCGATGAGGTCGCCGTCCAGCTCCCGGGGCTGGGCCCGGTTGCTGGTGACCACGACGCGACGGCCCCGGAACACCTCCATCTGCGGCACCCGGCCGTTGCGCCGGATCACCGCCCAGCCGAGCGCGAGCCAGTGCCGCAGGTTTCGCGGGGTGAGCACGGCGACGTCGAGCCAGCCGTCGTCCGGCTCGGCCTCGGTGAGCAGCCGTACGCCGCCTTGGAGCCGGCCGACGTTGGCGATCAGCACCGAGCGGGCCCGACGGCGTACCGGCGGCCGGTCGTCGATGCGGATCTGCACCCGCATCGGCCGGTCCCGCAGGTGCCGTGCGGCGCCCACCACGTACGCCGGCCAGCCGATGCGGGCCTTGGTGGTCTCGGAGGTGGCGGCGAGCATCTGGGCGTCGAAGCCCATGCCGGCCATCACGGTGAAGTACCGGTCCTCGACGGCGCCGACATCGAGCAGCCGCCGGCCGCGATCGACGGCGACCTGGAGCCCGGCCGCCAGGTCGGTGGAGAGACCCAGGTTGGCGGCGAGCAGGTTGCCGGTGCCCTGGGGCAGCACGGCCAACGCCACGTCCGTGCCGACCAGAGCACTGACGCAGGACATCACGGTGCCGTCGCCGCCGCAGGCGAAGACCAGGTCGACGCCGGCCTTGACGGCCTGCTCGGTCTGGCCCCGGCCGGGGTCGTCGACGGTGGTCTCGTACCACTGCGGCTCGGGCCAGCCGGCGGCGGTCAGGGCGTCGTTCACGGTGCGGCGCAGGTCGTCGAGATCGGCGACCTTCACCGGGTTGACCACCACGGCGGAGCGCAGCCCGCCGTCGCCGCCCGAGGGTCGCCTGTCCTGTCCAGGATCCACGGCGCCAGTGTGCAGCACCGGGGCGGCTTCAGCGAGCCCGCGAGCGGCCGGCGTCGGAAGTGCCACAGACAGGTTTCAACGCGCCCGCCGCCGTTCCGCCCGCCGCTGTCAGGCTGTGGCCCGCAGCGCGCTCTCCACCCGTCGGCGCAGGTCGTCGAGGTCGGCCCCGGCCTCGGTGAGCACCAGCGCGCCCAGCCCCTGCCCCTCGCGGAGCACCCCGAGCAGGATGTGTTCGGTGCCGATGTGGTGGTGACGCAGCCGCACGGCCTCGCGCAGTGACAACTCCAGGGCCTTCTTCGAGCGGGGCGAGAAGGGCCCGCCCAGGAACCGCCGGCGGCCCCAGCGACGACGCGGCGCCGGCACGGCCTCGCGCAGGGCGTCCGGGCCGAAGGACTGTTCGATGCGGGCCACGATCGCGGCCAGGTCGATGCCGATCTCCCGCAGCGCCGCGGCGTCCGCGTCGCCGAGACCGGCGCCGCCGGTGGCGGTGTGTCGGCGGATCCGTTCGCGCAGGTCGTCGGCGCGTACGCCGGCGTCGGCCAGCACCCGGCTGGCCAGACCCGCCTCATCGGCCGTCAGGGCGAGCAGCAGGTGCTCGGTGCCGACCGGGCGCTGCCCCTCGACCCGTGCCTCCTCCAGCGCCCGCCGCACGACGTCGCGCGCCCGGTCGGTGAACCGTTCGAACATCACGCCTCCCAGGATTGATTGACCGCCGGCCGCCCGGCGTGCTTCTTGTGGACCGCCTGCCGGCTGACCTCGAGCGCGTCGGCGATCTCCTGCCAGGACCAGCCCTGTCGACGGGCGTTGTCCACCTGGACCACCTCGAGCCGCTCGAGCAGCCGGCTCAGCGCGCGGACGGCGCGCAGCCCGACCCGGGGGTCGGTGCTGCCGGCTGCCGCCGCGAGTTCCGTCGCCTGACTCATGTCGTCAACATACGTTGACAGCGCCACTCGTGTCAACCCCGGTTGACGAGCTGCCACCACCATGGCCGGCGGCGCGGCCCGATCCGGCCCGCCGCCGCTACCGTCCGACTACCCTCGGTCAGGGACAGCGTGGTCGTGCCCGGGCGCGACGCCCGGGAGGTGATGTCGGATGGCCGCATCCGCCGATGCAGCGGTGCTGGTCGGCCTCGGCTCGGACCACGACCTCCCGGTCGTTCACCAGGCCGCGCAGGAGGCCGCCGCGCACGGCCGGCAGCTGCACCTGCTGCACACGTTCGACTGGCACGCGGCCTTCGACGCCGACACCGTCGCCGCGCCCCGGGACCGCGCCGAGGAGCTGATGACGCGGGGCGCCCAACTGGCCCACGGGATCGAGCCGGAGCTGACCGTCCGTGGCGAGATCGTCGAGGGCGGGATGTTGCCCATCCTGATCCGTCGATCGGAGACGGCCTTCCTGCTCGCGGTCGGCGACAGCGGGATGGCCGGCAGCGGCAAGTGCATCCCGTCCGACACGTCCGCCGTGCAGCTGGCCGCGCGGGCCGGCTGCCCGCTGCTGGTGGTGCGCCAGCAGCCGCCGCCGCAGGGCCCGGTGCTGGTCGGGGTGGACGGATCGCCCAGCTCGACCCTCGCCCTGGAGTGGGCCTTCGAGTGCGCGGCACGGCGCTGCACGCGGCTGCTCGCGCTGCGGGTGGTGGAGCCCGACGAGGACACCGGCACCGTGACCGACCAGCTGACCGAGGTCGTGACCCGGTTCTCCGCCCGTCGGACGGAGGTGCCGGTCGAGTGCCGCGTCATCCGTGGCGACCCCGGCCAGGTGCTGGTCGACGTGTCCCGCTCGACGCAGGTCGCGCTCGTCGCCGCACGGGGCGACGAACCGGGCCGCGGGATGCTGGGCGCGGTCGCCCAGTCCATGCTCTACCACTCCCCGGCCCCCGTGATCGTCGTCCGCGGGCTGGCCGAGGCCCCGCTCACCGGGCCCGACGCCCGCCCGAACCGGGACCAACGGCCCTGACCTCGGGGCGCAGGCGACGGCGAGGCTGGACGTCGGCTGCCCCACTCCCCGATCTGCGAGAGGCTCAGCATCATGGACACCGCACTCGATCCGAACCGGTCGATCACCGACGACGAGCTGCGCCGGCTGCACGCCTACTGGCGCGCCGCCAACTACCTCACCGTCGGGCAGATCTACCTGCTCGACAATCCCCTGCTGCGCGAGCCGCTGACCCGCGACGACATCAAGCCGCGGCTGCTCGGCCACTGGGGCACCAGCCCCGGGCTCAACCTGATCTACGCCCACCTCAACCGGGTGATCGTGACGCGTGACCTGAACGCCATGCTCATCACCGGCCCCGGGCACGGCGGCCCGGCGATCGTGGCCAACACCTGGCTGGAGGGCACCTGGTCGGAGCGCTACCACGACGTGTCGCGCGACGAGGCCGGGATGGCCCGGCTGTTCCGCCAGTTCTCCTTCCCCGGCGGCATCCCCAGCCACGTGGCGGCGGAGGTGCCGGGTTCGATCCACGAGGGCGGCGAGCTGGGGTACGCGCTGAGCCACGCCTACGGCGCCGCCTTCGACCACCCGGACCTGCTGGTGGCCTGCGTGATCGGCGACGGGGAGGCGGAGACCGGACCGCTGGCCGGCAGCTGGCTGTCCAACGTCTTTCTCAACCCGGCCCGCGACGGCGCGGTGCTGCCCATCCTGCACCTCAACGGCTACAAGATCGCCAACCCGACCGTACTGGCCCGGATCCCCGAGGCGGACCTGCTCGGCCTTCTGCGCGGCTCCGGCTACGAGCCGTACGTGGTGGCCGGTGACGACCCGGCCCAGGTGCACCGCACCCTCGCCGCCACGCTGGACCGGTCGCTGGACGAGATCGCCGCGATCCAGCGCAGGGCCCGCTCCGGCGGCGTCGTCGAGCGTCCCCGCTGGCCGATGATCGTCCTGCGGACGCCGAAGGGCTGGACCGGCCCCCGCGACGTCGACGGCAAGCAGGTGGAGGGCACCTACCGCGCACACCAGGTGCCGCTGTCCCTGGTACGCGACGATCCCGCGCACCTGGCCGAGCTGGAGCACTGGCTGCGCAGCTACCGGCCGGAGGAGCTGTTCGACGCGACCGGCGCGCCGGTGGACGAGCTGCGGACACTGCCGCCGCGGGGCGACCGGCGGATGAGCGCGAACCCGGTCACCAACGGCGGCGTGGTGCTCCGCGACCTGAGCCTGCCCGACTTCCGCGACTACGGCGTGGAGGTCCCCCACCCGGGCGAGCCGATGGCCGGCGCGACCGGGGTGCTCGGCCCGTGGATCCGGGACGTCATCGCCGCCAACCCGCAGACGTTCCGGCTGTTCGGCCCGGACGAGGTCGCCTCCAACCGGCTGGACGCCGCCTTCGAGGTGACCGACCGGGCCTGGGTGGCGGGCACGGTGCCGGGCGACGACCACCTCTCCCCCGACGGCCGGGTGATGGAGGTGCTCTCCGAGCACCTGTGCCAGGGCTGGCTGGAGGGCTACCTGCTGACCGGCCGGCACGGCGTGTTCACCAGCTACGAGGCGTTCATCCACATCGTCGACTCGATGCTCAACCAGCACGCCAAGTGGCTGAAGGTGACCCGGGGCATCCCGTGGCGGCAGCCGCTCGCCTCGCTGAACTATCTGCTGTCCAGCCACGTCTGGCGGCAGGACCACAACGGCTTCTCGCACCAGGACCCGGGCTTCATCGACCACGTGGTCAACAAGAAGGCCGAGGTGGTCCGGGTCTACCTGCCGCCGGACGCCAACACCCTGCTCGCCACGATGGACCACTGCCTGCGCAGCCGGCACTACATCAACGTCGTGGTGGCCGGCAAACAGCCGGCGCCGAACTGGCTGACGATGACCGAGGCGATCCAGCACACCCGGCGTGGCCTGGGCATCTGGGAGTGGGCCAGCAACGACGGCGGCACCGAGCCGGACGTCGTGCTCGCCTGCTGCGGGGACGTGCCCACCCTGGAGGCCCTGGCCGCCGCCGAACTGCTGCGCCAGCACCTCCCGGAGCTCAAGGTGCGACTCGTCAACGTGGTGGACCTGATGCGGCTGCAACCGGACACCGAGCATCCGCACGGTCTGACCGACACCGAGTTCGACACCATCTTCACCGAGGACCGCCAGATCATCTTCGCGTACCACGGCTATCCGTGGCTGATCCACCGGCTCACCTACCGCCGTACCAACCACGGCAACCTGCACGTACGCGGCTACAAGGAGGAGGGCACCACCACCACCCCGTTCGACATGGTGATGCTCAACGACCTGGACCGCTTCCACCTGGTCATCGACGTCATCGACCGGGTGCCCGGGCTGGGCTCCCGCGCCGCGCACCTGCGCCAGCGGATGGTCGACGCCCGGCAGTCGGCGCGCGACTACACCCGCCGGTACGGCGAGGACGACCCCCAGGTCGCGGAGTGGCGCTGGGTCCGCGAAACCGACCCGACCAACCGCTGAGGAGGACGACGTGCGGGACGCGGAGATCCTGATCGGCTACGACGGCTCCACCGACGCGTCGGTGGCTCTGGACTGGGCGCTGGACGAGGCCGAGCACAGCGGCCAGCCGGTGCGACTGGCGTACGTCTTCGAATGGCTGACCGTGGCCGGCTGGGTCGGTCCGGGCGTCGCGCCCGGCGTCTGGCCGGACGACACCGCACGGCGGCAGGTCGAGGAGCTGGTCCGCAAGGCCGCGGCGGACGCCGCCACCGCGCATCCCGGGCTCACCGTCACCGGCGAGGTGTACGACGGCCCGCCCGCCCTGGTGTTGCAGGAACGCTCGGCCGAGGCCGGCCTGCTGGTGCTCGGCAGCCGCGGCCACGGCGGGTTCGGCGGGCTGCTCGCCGGGTCGACGGCGGTGGCGGTCACGGCGCACGCGCACTGCCCGGTCGTGGTGGTCCGGGACGGGGCCGTCAGCGGGCCGGCCGGTCCGGTGGCGGTCGGCGTGGACGGCTCGGAACCGTCGCTGGTGGCGCTCGGCTTCGCCGCCGAACGGGCGGCGCAGCGGCAGGTGCCGCTGCGGGTCCTGCACGCCTGGACCCCCGGTCCCGGCGGGGCGGCCGGGGTGCCCGACGAGCGGGAGGCGGTGGAGCAGGCGCTGGAACCCTGGCGGCGGACGTACGCGGAGCTGAGCATCACCGTCGACCTGGTTCCGGGCAGCCCGGCGGCCATGCTGATCGAGGCGAGCCGCGACGCGCGGCTGGTGGTGGTCGGCAGTCGGGGCCGGGGCGGGCTGGCCGGAACGCTGCTCGGCTCGGTGAGCCAGCAGCTGATTCAGCACGCCCACTGCCCGGTCGCGGTGGTCCGGGAGCGCTGACTCTCGGGGGCGTGACGACCCGACCTGGCCGGGACCTTCGGCCCCTGCGCACCGCCGCCGGATGCCGCAGGATGGAGCGGCAAGCCAGGGCCGAGCGCCGACGGACACGGCACCGGACCGGCAGAGACGGAAAGGTCGTGACCATGAGTCAGGAAAGCCAGCTGACCACCGCGCTGGCGGAGGCCGCCGCCACCGCCGGCCACGCCCCCTCGGTGCACAACACTCAGCCGTGGCACTGGCGGGTGCTGCCCGACGCGCTGGAGCTGCGCTCGGTCGCCGACCGGCAGCTCGCCGCCACCGACCCCGAGGGCCGACTGCTCGCGATGAGCTGCGGCATCGCCCTGCACCACGCCCGGCTCGCGCTGGCGGCCGAGGGGTGGCGCGCCGTGGTGGAGCGGCTGCCGGACCCGGGCGACAGTGAGCTGCTGGCCCGGCTTACCGACCTGAGCCGGACCGCGGCGGACGCGGACGCCATGCGGATGGTGCAGTGCATGCGGGTCCGGCACACCGACCGGCGGCCGGTGAGCGACGAACCGGTGCCCACCGCCGCGATCGGGGAGATCACCCGAGCGGTCACCGCGGAGGGCTGCCGGCTGCAGATCCTCGACCGCGACCAGGTGCTGGAGGTCGCCGCCACGGCCGCGCACGCCGATACGGTGGAGGCCGAGGATCCGGCGCTGCGCGCCGAGCTGGCGTACTGGACCAGCCGGGCCGGCACCGGCACCGGGCTGCCGCCGGAGGTGCTGCCCGCGCAGCCTCCGCAGACGACCGTGCCGGGCCGTGACTTCGGCCGTCCCGGCAGCCTGCCGGTGGGTCCGGGCCACGACCGCATGGCGGTGTACGCGATGCTGCACGGCGACGAGGACGAGCGGGACAGCTGGCTGCGCGCCGGGGAGGCGCTCTCCGCCGGCTGGTTGACCGCCACGCGGCTCGGCGTGTCGGTGGTGCCGCTCAGCGCGGTGGTGGAGGTGCCGGGCACCCGGCAGACCCTGCGTCAGCTGCTCGCCGGGATCGGCTTCCCGTACCTCGTGCTGCGGTTGGGCATCGCGGACCCGGCGCACGCGGGCCCGCCACACACCCCGCGGCTGACCACCGAGCAGGTGGTCGACACCTCCGCGGTCCGTGGCGAGCGGGGCTGACCGGTTCGGCACCATGGTCACCGGCGATACCATCGCGCCGTGACCAGCACCCCGCAGCCCCGCAAGGAGGCGTCGACGACCCCGTCGCTCGGGCTGAGCCCGCTGTCCCGGGTCCACCTCGACGAGCTGCTCCAGGAAATGCTGGACCGGGTCGGCGAGGTGGTCACCAGCCGGGAGCGACTGCGTGCCCTGCTCGACGCGGTGGTCGGCATCGGCACCAACCTGGACCTGCGCACCACTCTGCAACGCATCGTGCAGGCGGCCTGCGAGCTGGTCGGCGCCCGGTACGGGGCGCTCGGCGTGGTCGGCCCGGACCGGCTGCTGTACGACTTCATCGTGCACGGCATCACCCCCGAGCAGCACGCGCAGATCGGCGACCTGCCACACGGGCGGGGCGTGCTGGGCCTGCTCATCGACGACCCCCGGCCGCTGCGGATGCCGGACATCACCCAGCACCCCCGCTCCTACGGCTTCCCGGCCAACCACCCGCCGATGCACAGCTTCCTGGGCGTGCCGGTGCGCATCCGGGAGCAGGTCTTCGGCAACCTCTACCTCGCCGAGAAGCAGGGCGGCGCGCAGTTCACCGAGGACGATGAGGAGATCGTGGTCGCGCTCGCCGCCGCGGCCGGCGTGGCCATCGAGAACGCCCGCCTGTACGCCCTGGCGCACCGGCGGGAACGGTGGCTGGCGGCGACCGCCGAGATCACCACGGTGCTGCTCGGCGAGGTCCGCCGCACCGACGCGCTGGCGCTGGTCGCCCGCCGCGCCCGGGAGGTCGCCGAAGCCGAGATGGCGCTGGTCCTGCTCTACGACACCGAGAGCGAGCAGTTCACCGTCGAGGTGGTCGACGGCGCCGACGAGCAGACCAGGGCGCTGGTCGGCACGGTCCTGCCGGCCGCCGACACCAGCTTCGGGGCGGCGGTCGCCGAGGGCCGGCACGACCAGGTGGACAACCTCGCGCACGCCGCCCCCTGGCCGGCGCTGCTGCACACCGGGCCGGCGGTGATCTCGCCGCTGGCCACCGCCGAGACCCTGCACGGCGTCCTCGTGGTGGCACACCGGCCCGAACGCGGTGGCGGCGCCAGCGAGGACGACGTCGCCCTGCTGGGCAGCTTCGCCGGGCAGGCCGCGCTGGCCATGGAACGGGCCCGCGGCCAGGAGGAACGGGAGCTGCTGGTGGTCCTGGAGGACCGCGAGCGGATCGCCCGCGACCTGCACGACGTGGTGATCCAGCGGCTCTTCGCCACCGGCCTGCAACTGCAGAGCGCCGCGCCGATGATGACCCGCCCGGAGGTGGCCAAGCGGATCAACGCCGCCGTCGACGATCTGGACGCGACCATCCGGGACATCCGCCGGACCATCTTCGAGCTGCGTACGCCGATGACCGCGGCTCTGCGTACCGAGATCCGTGAGGCGATCGAGGTGGCCGCCGAGTCGCTGGGCCACAAACCCCACCTGGAGCTGGCCGGGCCGGTGGACAGCGCCGTCCCGGACGCGGTCCGCCCGGACCTCACCGCCGTGCTGCGCGAGGGGCTGTCCAACGCGGTCCGCCACGCGCGGGCCACCCAGGTCACCGTCGGCGTACGCGTCGACGCCGGCCACGTCACCGTCACGGTCACCGACGACGGGGTGGGCTGCGACCCGGCCGCCGCCCGCGGTGGCCTGGTCAACCTGCGCGAACGCGCCGAACGGCACGGTGGCACCTTCACGATCCGCCCGGTCGAGCCGCACGGCACCGAGGTGAGCTGGTCCGTGCCGCTGCGCGACTGACCGGGCTGGGTCAGGGGGTCTTACCGAGCAGTCGGGTGGCCAGGACGGCGGCCTGGGTGCGGCGCTCCAGGCCGAGCTTGGCCAGCACACTGGAGACGTAGTTCTTCACCGTCTTCTCGGCCAGGAACATCCTTGCGGCGATCTCCCGGTTGGTCAGCCCCTCCGCCACGTACTCCAGGATCCGCCGCTCCTGCTCGGTGAGCGACCTCAGCTCGCGCGGCTGCTCGACGCCGTTGCGGATGCGCTCCAGCACCCGGGTCGTGATCGCCGGGTCGAGCAGCGACTGCCCGGCCGCCACCCGGCGCACCGCGTCGACCAGGTCGGTGCCGCGGATCTGCTTGAGCACGTACCCGGCCGCACCCGCCATGATCGCCGCGAACAGCGCCTCGTCGTCCTCGTACGAGGTGAGGATCAGGCCCTTGATGGACGAGTCGACGGCGCGTACGTCCCGGCACACGTCGATGCCGTTGCCGTCGGGCAGCCGCGCGTCGAGGATCGCCACGTCAGGCCGCAACGCCGGGATACGGCGGGCCGCCTCCGGCGCCGAGCCGGATTCGCCGACCACCTCGATGTCGCCGCTGCTCTGCAACAGGTCGGCCAGGCCACGGCGGACGACCTCATGGTCGTCGAGGAGAAACACCCGGATCATTCCTCGTTTCTACCCGGGCCCCGTGTCGGGCGCACGGGCCGAAGGTCCCGACCGGGACGGTCCGGCGCCCGAGTCCGGGCTGGAGCCGGCAGGGGGGGTCGGTCCCGACGGACCGGGACGTCCGGCCCTGCCCGGAGCGCACCCGGCGGACGGACGGTAGGGGTGCGTCGACTGCCGCACCGGCGGCAGCCCACCGGAAAGGAGCAACCGCCATGGACATCAGCTACACCGCGGAGCACCTGCGGGCCGCCGCCGTCGCCGCGGTCCGGGCACCGTCGATGCACAACACCCAGCCGTGGCGGTTGCGGCTGCGCGATGGCGGGATCGAGGTGCTGGCCGACCCGGCCCGGCGGCTTCCGGCGACCGACCCGAGCGGGTGGGGTGTCCGCCTCGCCTGCGGCGCGGCGCTGTTCAACCTGCGCATCGCGTTGGCCGTTGCCGGCATCCCGGCCCGGGTGCGGCTGCGCCCCGACCCGGGCGAGCCGGACCTGTTGGCCCGCCTGGTCCCGGACGTTCCGCGCCGGCCCACACCCGACGAGCAGAGCCTGTACGCCGCCATTCCCCGCCGGTTCAGCAACCGGATGCCGTTCTGGCCGAACCCGGTGCCGGCCGACGCACGGTGGCGGCTCGGCGAGGCGGCCCGCGCAGAGCAGTGCTGGCTGGAGCTGCTGATCGGGGTGAGCGCGGTCTCCGCGTTCGGCGAGATCGCCCGCAGCGCGCACCGCGTGCTGGAGCGCGACCCCGCCTACCGGTCGGAACGCGAGCGGTGGCTCCGGCAGGAGCCCGCGCCGGACGGCGTGCCGGCCTCGGCCGGCGGCCCGCAGAGCCAGCCGCAGGACGTGCTGCCGGCACGCGGCTTCGGCGGACGCGACCGGGCCCCGGGGCGCGACTTCGAGCCGGAGCCACTGGTCGGGGTGCTCGGCTCACTGGGCAACACCGCCGTGGACCAGGTGGTGGCCGGGCAGGCCCTGCAACGGGTGCTGCTCACCGCCACCGACGCGGGGCTCAGCGTGTCGATGCTCTCCCAGCCGATCGAGGTGCCCACCGCGCGCGAGCAGCTCCGGCTGTCACTCGGCCGGTTCGGCATGCCGCAGATGGTGCTGCGGATCGGGTACGGCCAGCCCGGCCGACCGACCCCGCGCCGCAGCGTCGGCGAGGTGCTGGACCTGCCGGTGGTGCCGGCCTGAGCCGGCGCCACCGCCCGTTCACGCGGTGAGGAGCGCGACCTCCCGCGCCGGGTCCAGCCCCACCGTCACCCGGCGCTGCTTGCCGGCGCGGGGCGGCACGGACCCTACCGCGCCCAGCCAGCGCCACGTGTCGGCGACGGTCTCGGTCACCGGGCGGCAGTTCAGCCCCGCCGCGTACGCCTTCTGCACGCCCCGCTCCTGCAACCAGCGGAACTCGTGCCGCGGCGGAATCCAGATCGGCAGGTCGTTCCAGGGCACGACGCCGGCGTCCAGGATCCGCTCCGGCTCCGTCCAGCGCAGCGTGGCGCCGGAGCCGGTCACCGCGAGGACCGAGTCCAGCAGCTCACCCATCGTGGCGTGCCCCGGTCGGCTGGTCACGTTGAACGCACCGCCGATCCCTTCGGCGGCCCGGTCCAGCGTCCACCCGACCAGGTCGCGCACGTCGATGTACTGCAGGGGGAGGTCCACCGGGCCGGGCGCGAGCACGTCACCGCCCCGGGCCACCCGCTGCAACCACCAGGGCAGCCGGCCGATGTCCTCCCCCGGCCCGAGGATCAGCCCGGCGCGCACCAGCAGCGCCCGCTCGCCGTAGACCTCCGTCGCGGCCAACTCCCCACCGGCCTTGCACTGCGCGTAGTCCCCGTCGACGGCGTCGGCGGTCGCATCCACAGTGGTCGCCTCCTCGCCGACGTGCGCCGGCACCGGCGGGGCGTAGACCGACCCGCTGGAGATGTAGGCGTAGTGCGGGACGGTCCCGACCAGCGCGCGGGCCGCGTCCCGCACCGCCCGTGGGGCGCTGTCCCAGGTGTCGACCACCAGGTCCCACGCACCGCCCGCCAGCGCCGCCAGGCCGTCCGGCGCGGTCCGGTCACCCCGCAACCGGTGTACGCCAGACGGCGTCGACCCGTGCAGCCCCCGGTTGAACACCGTCACCGACCAGCCCCGGCGGACCGCTTCGGCGACCGTCGCCCCGCCCACGAAACCCGTCCCACCCAGCACCAGCAGTCTCATGCGGTCCACCCTGCCGGGTGGTGGCGACGGGCGGCACCCGTGTTCACCGGCAGCGGATCTCCCCTCAGCAGAACCGGCCGCCTCGCCGATCCAGGGCAGACACGCAGTGTAGCCGTGCCGTAACTCTGTGCGTTTGTCGTCGTTCAGTCGGTGACGGGCAGCCTCACACCGGCTGGGCCCGGTCAACTCCAACGAACGGGGGAAGCGGTGCGTTCTGTCCTACAGAGATTCGGGGCGGTGTCGACGGCGACATTGCTCGGTGCGATGGCCAGCGTGGGCCTCGCTGCGCCAGCGCAGGCGCAGCCGGGCAGCGCCAACGCCAGAGGCGTCGTCGTCGACCTGTCCGCCGAGGTCCTGGACGTGGCGGTGATCAGCGCGGGAGCCGTCATCGGCACGGCGACCGCGCCGGCGGGCGGTGGCACCGACACCTCGACTCTGCTGGCGATCTCGGTGCCGGGCGCGGTGGGGGTCAGCGCGAGCGGCACCGTCGCGGAGGTCACGGCCACCCGGGCGCCGGGCGTGTCGTCCGCGCTGTCGCGGGTGAACGGCCTCAGCCTCGATGTCCTCGGTGTCGACGTGTTGGACGCCGCCGAGGCGTCGGCGAGCGTGTCGTGCCCTCTCGTCGGCCCGCAGACCGCCGACACGACGCTGGTCGATCTGGAACTGTTCGGCTCCGCGGTCACCCTGGTGGCCAACGGCCCCGCCGTAAACGCGAGCGCGGCCGTGACGGTGGCGGGCCTGGCCGGCGCCACCCTCAACGCCTCGTTGACCCGTACCGAGGTCACCACCGCACTGGGTGCCACGGCGGCCGCCGTGCGTGCCACCCTCACCCTGTCCGGCACGATCCTCGGAGAGCCGGTGACCATTCCGGTCGGGACCGTGATCGTCGCCGAGGCCACCTGCGAGCGCCCGTCCATTCCCGCCCCGCCGACGGCGGCGACGATCGTGCCGGATGAGGGTCCGCAGTCGGGTGGGCAGACGGTGACGATCACCGGCAGCGGCTTCGTACCCGGTGGCACGACAGTCACCTTCGACGGAGCACCGGCCACCAACGTGGTCGTGGCCCCGAACGGCACCTCGCTGACCGCCGTGACCCCGCCCGGAGCAGTCGGACCCGCCTCCGTCGCCGTGACGACTCCCGGCGGTACGGCAGCGCCGCTGGCGTACACCTACCTCGCCGACGGCAGCGACGCGGTCATCACCAACCTCACACCCACCACCGGACCAACCTCCGGCGGCACCACAGTGACCATCACCGGCACCGGCTTCACCGGCGCCACCCAGGTCACCTTCGACGGCGTACCCGGCACGAACTTCACCGTCAACCCGGCCGGCACCACCATCACCGTCGTGACCCCACCCAACACCGCCGGCCCCGCCACCGTCGAACTCGTCTTCCCCGCCGGCGACGTCACCGCACCCACCTTCACCTACATCGCACCGACCATCACCTCGGTCGTACCGGATGAAGGCCCGACCACGGGTGGCACCACCGTCACCATCACCGGCACCGGCCTCGGCGCCGCCACCGGCGTCAACTTCGGTGACACCCCCGGCACCAACGTGGTGGTCGACCCCAGCGGCACCTCACTCACCGTCGTCACACCACCGGGCGCGCCCGGCACCGTCGACGTGACCGTCCTCATTCCGGGCGCCAACGCCACCGCACCCGACGCCTTCACCTATCAGGCCGCCCCGCCATCGTCGGCGACCATCACGCCGGATGAGGGTCCGCAGTCGGGTGGGCAGACGGTGACGATCACCGGCAGCGGCTTCGTACCCGGCGGCACGACAGTCACCTTCGACGGAGCACCGGCCACCAACGTGGTCGTGGCCCCGAACGGCACCTCGCTGACCGCCGTGACCCCGCCCGGAGCAGTCGGACCCGCCTCCGTCGCCGTCACGACTCCCGGCGGCACGGCAGCGCCGCTGGCGTACACCTACCTCGCCGACGGCAGCGACGCGGTCATCACCAACCTCACACCCACCACCGGACCAACCTCCGGCGGCACCACAGTGACCATCACCGGCACCGGCTTCACCGGCGCCACCCAGGTCACCTTCGACGGCGTACCCGGCACGAACTTCACCGTCAACCCGGCCGGCACCACCATCACCGTCGTGACCCCACCCAACACCGCCGGCCCCGCCACCGTCGAACTCGTCTTCCCCGCCGGCGAGATCACCGCACCCACCTTCACCTATGAAGCCGTCCCACCGGCCCTCGACACCCTCAGCCCGGGCCAGGGGCCCACGGCCGGCGGCACCACCGTGACCGTCGGCGGCTCAGGGTTCGTCCCCGGCCAGACCACGGTCAGCATCTGCGGACGGACCATACCGGCGAATGAGGTGACGGTGGCCGCCGACGGACGCTCGTTGAGCTTCCGCACGCCAGCCTGCCGTGCCGGCGACACCACCGTCACGGTGACAACCGCGGGCGGGGTGTCGAACGGGCTGACGTTCCGCTACGTCGGGCAGATCCTGCCCGTGACAGGTGACTCCCTGGGCACACCGCTCACCTTCGGCGCGATGCTGACAGTCCTCGGCGCGTTCCTGGTGCTGTTCAGCCGTCGCCGCAAGCACAACAGCGCGTTGAAGTGACGACCGCACCCGTCCGGTCGGGGCCCCACGGGGCACTGGCCGGACGGGACGGTCACTGACGTCGACGCCACGAGTCGACAGCGCGGAACGGCTCGTTACCGGTGTTCCGGTAACGAGCCGTCTTCGTTGGTGGGCGATACTGGGTTTGAACCAGTGACCTCTTCCGTGTCAAGGAAGCGCGCTCCCACTGCGCCAATCGCCCGTGGTGACCACCCGAACCGGCGGTCAGGCCCCGTGGGGCGGATCGCGAGCGGACGACGGGATTCGAACCCGCGACCCTCACCTTGGCAAGGTGATGCGCTACCAGCTGCGCTACGTCCGCACGTCCCCGGTGTGCGCCGGCGACGAGTGAACTCTACCCGACCGCAAGATCGCTCGAAGCGCCACCCTGGGCGGTGGCGGTTGCGCTGGTCGGCGCCGGGGTACTGAAGGGCTCGACAGCGCACCACATCCCCCTAAGGAGGCTGTCGTGGGTATCGGCACCAGCATCTTCCTGATCGCGCTCGGCGCGATCCTCACCTTCGCCCTGGACGCGAGCGTCGGCGGCATCAACCTCGACGTGGTCGGCTGGATCCTGATGGCGGCCGGTGTGCTCGGCCTGATCATGACCACGCTGATCTGGGGCCGCCGCCGCGAGGTGGTCACCACCAACGAGCAGCCGGTGGAGTACCGCCGGGTCGAGGAGCGGCGGGACATCGCCCCGCCGCTGTGACACGACCACCGGCCGTCGCCGGCACATCACGCGGTGCCGGGCCGGCCGCCTCGATCGAGGCGGCCGGCCCGTCGTACCCGTGACCCGGCCCGTCGCCGCAGGCGCCGCCTTCCCGCGCGGCGCGACCCTCGCGCGCGGCCGGGCGCTGCTCAGCACCCGCACCGACCTCGCGGAGGCGCTGCTCTCGGCGACCGGGTAGGCCGGCCGAGCGTCCGGTAGGGACGGCGCCGGACCGCGCACGGATCACCGCCGTACGGGCGTTGTCGCTGGTGAGCGCGTTGCGACCCCCCGCGTTAAGATCCGCACATGGAGGCCCTCGACACGGTGCTGGCCGCGCACCGCGCGTACCTGCTCGGTTGGAACATCGGCGCAGCCGGAGGCCCCGACCTGCCGACCTATCGCAGCGACGTGCCGCACGCACCCCTCAACGGCGTGCTGCGCGTGGCCGGGCGCACGCCGCAGGACGCGCTCGCCGAGGCCCGGCACCGCCTCGACGGCGTACCTCGCATCTGGTGGGTCGGCCCGGACAGCGACGCCGGTACGGCCGACGCCCTGGCGTCCCTCGGCGCCGTCGAGGTCGCCCGCATGCCGATCATGACCGTGGCGCTCGGTGCGGCGGCCGACGTGCCGATCCCGGCCGGCCTGCACATCCGCGAGACCACCGACCTGGACGCGTTCGTCTCCGCCTACGCCCGGGTCTCCGGAATCCCGTCGGACGGCGTGGCGACGGCGATCGAGCGGGAGAAGGCGTTCACCGGCGACGGCACGGTGATCAGGCTGGCCGGTCACCTCGACGACGGCAGGATCGTCGGGACGGCCGTGGCCTGGCTCAGCCACGGGCTGCTCACCCTGTACTTCGTCGGCACCCAGCCCGAGCAGCGGCGGCGGGGCATCGGCGCGGCGCTGACCAGGGCCGCGCTCGACCTGGCCGGCGAGCGGGGCGTCCGCACGGCGGCACTCACCTCGACCCCCATCGCCGAGCCGGTCTACGGCCGCCTCGGTTTCCGCACCGTGGGCACGTTCCGGCTGCTGACCTTCTGAACCGAGCCAGGATCGGCCGCGCGGCCTACGCCCGCAACGCCGCCGCGGTGGCCGCCACGAAGCCATCCGGATTGTCCAGCATGATGTTGTGGCCGGCGTCCGGCACGGCGACCACCCGCACGCCGGCGTCGGTGAGGGCGCGCGCGCCCTTCGGCTCGCTGTCGGCGGGGTGGAGGTAGGTGCGCGGCACCGGCAGGTCGAGCAGCAGGTCCCGCATGGTGGGTGTGGTGCCGCGGCCGAGGTGCGCCGCGGTGCGGTAGAGGGCCTCCGCACCGGTGAGCCGCATCGTCGCCGCCCAGGCCGGCCCGACACGGTCGAGCGTCTCGGATCGTCCGTCGCCGTGCAGGAACTGCTCCTCGGTGTAGCGGGCACGGATGCCGACGCCCGGAGGCTGCGGGTCGAGGGTCGCGCCGACGAGAACCAGTGCCGAGACCAGGCGCGGGTGGCGGGCGGCCAGGACGATGGCCACGGCGCCGCCCATGCTGTGCGCGATCACCTCCGCGCCGCTGACCCCGGCCGCGGTCAGCGCTGTGGCGAGCAGGTCGGCGTGCTCCTCCAGCGTGTAGGAGGCATCGGCCGGCCGGTCGCTGATGCCGTGCCCGAGCAGATCCATCATCAGCGTGCGCCGTCCGGCGAGCGTGGGGTTGGTCGCCACCGCCGCGAAGTAGACCGGCGAGGAGGCGCCGAGCCCGTGCAGGTAGACCCGGCTGGGTTCGGCGCCGGGCAGCTCCACCCAGCGAATCGTCGTGCCGTCCGGCCGCACCTGGGCGCCGCGCATCACGTACCTCCTTGAGCAATACCTCGAACCCGAGGTATACCGTTGTGGAGGTAAGCTAACACGGTGTTGGAGTTCGCGATACTGGGCTTCCTTGCCGACGCCCCGCTGCACGGGTACGAGCTGCGCCGGCGCGTGGCCGCGCTCACCGGCCACGTCCGGCCGATCGCGGACGGGACGCTGTACCCGACGATCAAACGCATGGAACGTGCGGGCCTGCTGCGTCGCGAGGTGCAGGCCGGCCAGGTGGCGGCGCCACGGCACGTGCTCACCCTCAGCCCCGCCGGTCAGACGGAGCTGATGCGCCAGCTCCGTACCCCCGACGACCTGTTCATCACCGACGAGAACCGGTGGTTCACGCTGCTGGCCTTCCTGCGCCACCTGGACGACCCGGCCGGCCAGGCCGCCGTGCTCCAGCGGCGGCTCGATTTCCTCACCCAGCCGGCGAGCTTCTTCTGGGACGGCGACCGACCGCTGCGCGCCGACGACTTCCCCGACGACCCCTTCCGCCGGGGGCTGTTCCGCATCGCCACCGCCACCAGCCGCACCGAGATCGCGTGGCTGCGGGAGCTGCTGACGTCGCTTCCGCGGTGAGGTGGCGAGCAGATACGGAAAAGCTCGTTACCGGATTCCGGTAGCGAGCCGTTTCCTGCTGGTGGGCGATACTGGGTTTGAACCAGTGACCTCTTCCGTGTCAAGGAAGCGCGCTCCCACTGCGCCAATCGCCCGTGCCTTGTTGCTGAGGTGGGGACGGGATTTGAACCCGCGTACACGGCTTTGCAGGCCGTTGCCTCGCCTCTCGGCCACCCCACCGAGGTTGCCCCCGTCGTACGTGGCGGCAGCTCCGAGCGGACGACGGGATTCGAACCCGCGACCCTCACCTTGGCAAGGTGATGCGCTACCAGCTGCGCTACGTCCGCACGCCCCCGGCTGTTCCCGGGTGACGGATGAGAACTTTAGCCGAGCCGGTGAACGACTGCCAACTCGGGGTGGGCGTCGGCGCGTCCTTCCACACCGCGCCGGCACCGGTTCGCGGTGATCGACTCCGGGCCCCCGATGTCGGGGCCGCTGCCGCCGGGTACACCGGGACATCGCCGACGTCGAGTCGGTCACGCCCGGCCAGCTTCCTAGGGGGCTGACCTGGACCTCACTGGCCGTCACTGCCCCGGGCCATCGGGCGGTGGTCGTCCGTGGCGGCCTGGGCTGCGGTCGACGAGCTTCCGGGCCCGCCGGCCGGTGCCAGCGGACCTCGACGAACACCTCCAGAAGAACGACGGAAGGCACCGTCTGGAAGTGTCCGGCTTCCGACTGTCGCATCGCGGATCGGACAGTGGCGGTAACTGTTCGTGTTCGGTCGGATGGGCTACGGTAACGGTCGTGACGAGACGTGCGGCCGAGATCCGCCTGGATGCCCTGCTGCGCACCGCCTGTGACGTGATCGTTGAGCGCGGTCTGGCCAACACCCGGACGGCGGACGTGGCGCAGGCCGCCGGGGTCAGTCAGGCCCTGGTTTTCTACCACTTCGCCACCAAGGAACGGTTGCTCGCGCAGGCGTTCGCGTACGCGGTCGAACAGGATCTGGCCCGACTGGACGCGGTGACCCGGTCCTCGGCCCCGCCGCTGACCAAGCTCCGCCGGATCCTCAAGCTCTACACCCCGGCCGGGCGGGCCACCTCCTGGTCCATGTGGATCGACGGCTGGTCGGAGTCGCTGCGCACCCCCGAGCTGGAGAAGGTCTCCCGCCGGCTCGACCTGCGCTGGCGGCAGGACCTGGCCGCGGTGATCTCCACCGGTGTCGCCGACGGCACCTTCCAGTGCGCCGACCCGGACGGGGCCGCCTGGCGGATCAGCGCGGTGATGGACGGCCTGGCCGTGCAGCTCGCGGTGCACGACCGGGTGATCTCCCGCCGGCAGTTTGGCGAGTGGGTCCGCCTGGTCACCGCCCGGGAGCTCGGCCTTGACCCGACCGACCTGGACTGATCCGTTGGAGGCCACCCACCGGCGGGCGGATCACCCTGCCGGGGCGGGCAAAACGGCTCGGCCCACCACGCCGCCCGGAACAATCGGCAGCATGGATCTGCTGGAGGCGTACCGCCGGAGCCTGGCCGAGTTCGTCGACCGGGTGGACCAGGTCGGGCCCGGCCAGTGGTCCGACCCGACACCCTGTCCGGACTGGGATGTCCGCGCGCTGGTCAACCACGTGGTCGGCGAGGACCGGTGGAGCGTGCCGCTGCTCGCCGGCCGGACCATCGACGAGGTGGGCGAGCGGTTCGACGGCGACCAACTCGGTGCCGACCCGGCCACGATGGCGCGGGAGGCGGCCGCGCAGGCCGAGATCGCCGCCACCCATCCCGGCGCGCGCGACCGCACCGTGCACCTGTCCGCCGGCGACACCCCGGCCGACGAGTACCTCCAGCAACTCCTCGCGGAACACCTGGTGCACGGTTGGGACGTGGCGGTGGCGATCGGGGCCGAGCCGCGCCTGGACCCGGACGTGGTGCAGGTGTGCGCCCGGTGGTTCGCCGGCCGGGTCGACGACTACCGACGCAACGACCTCGTCCGGGCCGCGGTGCGGCCGCCCGGCGACGACGAGCAGGACCGTCTCCTCGCCGCCTTCGGCCGTGACCCCGACTGGGCGCCGGGCGACTGAGCGGGCGGCGTCGGCACCGCGGCGCAACCAGCCAGGGCCAGCACTCGGGGCTCACGGCCCTCTGTCGAGCGCGGCCGGCGGCACGCTCATTTACAACGCTGCGCGCTCTGTAAAGTCGAATTATCTCGATCCATCGGCGCGTCGCCGTGCCTGGACCTTGCCGCCATCCCGACCGGCTGATATCCACAGATGCGCATGCGTTACCGCGCAGCGTCGGCCGGCGGCCGCCGGCCATCCGCTCCCACGAGGAGGTCCCGTGCCACAACCGGAGTGGTCACCCCCGATGAGTCGGCGTCGACGCCGGCTCATCGCCGTCCTGGCGTCGACGGTGACGGTCGCCGCGCTGCTTCCCACCGGCGCGAGCACCGCGGCCCCCGCCGGCGGCGCGCCGTCGGCCGAGCACCGGTCCGGGCCGTTCGCCGAAGGGCACCAGCCCGCCGACGTCGACAACCGCCGGGGTACGGCGGCACCGGACGCCCGCCAACGCGGGCTCGCCCGCGCCAGCGACCCCGACGTGCGATGGAACCGACTCGGCACCCCGCAGGCCCTCGGCCCGGGCCGCGCCCCGCTCGCCACCGGGCTGCCCACCGAACCGGAGGCCACCGCCCGCGCCTACCTGGCCGCCAACCGGGACCTGTTCGGAATGGACACCGCCGCGGCGGCCGACCTGGAGCGGGTGCTCGTCCGACCGATCGGCAGCGGAGCCGTGGTCACCTTGCGGCAACGCTTCGGCGACCTGCCGGCCGGGCCGGACGGCCTGGTCACCGTCGCGGTCACCGGCGGCACGGTGCTCTCGGTCAGCTCCTCGCTGGCCCGCACCACCGGCGCACCCGCGCCGGCCACCCGCACCGCCGAGCAGGCGTACGCCGCCGCGCTCGCCGACGCCAAGCTGGACGCGAGCGCGGTGGCCAGCCACACCGTGCGTCCGGTGGCCGTCCCCACCCCGCTGGACGGGCCCCGGGCGGCGTACGAGGTGACCCTGATCGGCGCGAACACCGACCAACCCACCGCGTTCACCACCTACGTGGACGGGATCACCGGGCAGGTGCTGGTCCGCGAGGACCTGGTGGACTTCGACTCCGACAACCCGAGCTGGGCGGTCTTCCCGGCCACCCCGCCGCGTGACCTCGGCCCCGGGCAGGACCCGCGGGTGCGGTGGTGCGGCGACCCGGCGCCAGGCTGCCAGGCCGCCTACCGCGACCCCGCCACCGGCCAGCCGTGGGATGTCGACGCGGCCACCGGCACGCCCACCTTCACCTCGCGCGGCAACTCGGCCAACACGGTGCTCTCCTGGGGTGCCGGCACCCCGATCGTTCCGGCCACCCCCAGCGCGGACCGCCGTTACGAGTACCCGTTCACCGACCAGTGGCACCAGGCGAAGTGCAACCCGGAGGTGTTCACCTCCGCCCAGCGCAACGACGCGGACGCGTCGATCGCCAACCTCTTCGCCATGCACAACCGGATGCACGACTGGTCGTACCAGTTGGGCTTCACCGAGTCGGCGTGGAACCTCCAGGCGGTCAACCTCACCCCGTCCGGCCTGGGCGGTGACGCCGAGCAGGGCCGCGCTCAGCAGGGCGCGCTGACCGGCAACCGGAACAACGCCAACCAGGGCACCCCGCGCGACGGGCTCCCGCCGACCACCAACATGTACCTGTGGCAGCCGCAGGCCGGCGGGCCGTACCCGCCGTGCGTGGACGGCGACTACGACATGACGGTGATCGGTCACGAGTACACCCACGCGATCACCAACCGGATGATCGCCGGCCCGGACAGCGGGATCGGCGGCCACCAGGGCGGGTCGATGGGTGAGTCGTGGGGCGACCTGCTCGCCGCCGAGTACCTCTTCCAGAACGGATTCCGCGCGCCCGGTGAGACGCCCTTCATCACCGGCGGGTACGTCACCGGCAACCTGGTCAGCGGCATCCGCAACTACGACCTCAGCCGCAGCCCGCTCAACTACTCCGACATCGGCTACAACACCGCCGGTCCGGCCGTGCACGCCGACGGGGAGATCTGGGGCGCCACCAACTTCCGGGTCCGGTCGGCGCTCGTGAAGCGGTACGGCCTCGGCACCCCCCAGCGGCAGCTGGACTGCGCGCAGGGCAAGGTCGCCGCCGACAAGTGCCCCGGCAACCGGCGCTGGTCCCAGCTGGTCTTCGACTCGTTCCTGCTCCAGGCGGCCAGCCAGGTCAGCATGCTCGACATGCGGGACAACATGCTCACCGCCGACCTGCTCCGCTTCGGCGGCGCCAACCAGGACCTGATCTGGGCCGAGTTCGCCCGCTCCGGGATGGGCCGCGACGCCGTCACCAACGGCGCCGCCGACACCGACCCCACGCCGAGCTTCGCCTCGCCGAGCGGCGGCAACGCGACGCTCACCCTGCGGCCGCGCGGAGACAGCGCCGAGGCGCCGATCCGCGTGTACGTCGGGCAGTACGAGGCACGCGCGGTGCCGGTGGCGGACACCGACCCGGCGACGCCGCTGCCGGACACCCTGGAGATGGTGGCCGGCACCTACGACCTGCTCGCCGTGGCGCCCGGCTTCGGGCACCAGCGGCTCAGCGTGGTCGCGAAGGCCGGTCACGAGGGGTACGTGGACCTGCGGATGAGCCGCAACCTCGCGTCTACGGCGTCCGGCGCCACGATCAGCGGCGACGGGGTCAACCTGGACCGGGTCGCCGACGACACCGAGGCGACGAACTGGGCCTCGCTGGACGGGGTGGCCGGCCGGCAGCTCACCGTGGCGCTCGCCGGGGACGCCCCGCAGGTGGTCAAGCGGGTGAACGTCAGCGCGATGCTGCGCCCGGCGATCGCCGGGGACGCCGACACCGGCAGTCAGAACGCGCTCAGCGCGCTGCGTTCGTTCGCGGTGTCCGCCTGCAACGCGAAGACCACCGACTGCGCGGATCCGGCGCGCTGGCAGCGGATCTACACCAGCGCGGGCGACGCGTTCCCCGGTGGGGCCTACCGGGCGTACAGCCGGGACATCAACCTCCGGACGTTCGCGGTGCCCACCACGCTCGCCACCCACCTGCGGGTGGAGGTGCTGGCCAGCCAGTGCACCGGCGGCCCGCACTACGCCGGCGAGCAGGACAACGACCCGGCCACCACGACGGACTGCGCGACCGCCAGCCCGGCCCGGGACCAGGTCAGGATCGCCGAGTTCCAGGCGTTCTCGAAGTGACACCGTCGGGGCCGGCGGACCTCCGCCGGCCCCGACGGCCCCCGATCAACACCACCCCGATCAACACCACCCCCGATCAACACGACCCCGTCACCGGCAGGGCCCTCCGGCCAACGCCGGGCAGCTTCCGGGCGGCGACCCGATCAGCGGCGAGCCGGCCGCCAACGGTCGGCCGGGGGTCGCTCCCAACGCCGGTCCACCGGTGGCTCGTCCGCCTCGATGGTCGCGGTCCGCGTCAGATGGCGCAGCCGCAGCAGCAACCCCAACCCGAGCGAGAGCAACAGCCCACCGAGCAGGAACGCCGCCTGCGTCACGCCGAAGCCGCCGGACTGCGACAACGGGCGGCCGGGCGCCGGTGGCGCGGCGTCCACCGGTTGGTCGTCGACCGGCTCCGCACTCTCCTCGTCCGCCGCGATCGCCGGGTCGCTGGGCTCCGCCGGCGTCACGGTCGGCTTCGCCGCCGCGCTCGGAGTGCCGCCCGCTCCCACCACCGAGCGGGTGGCCGTCTGCCGGGCCAACAGGCGCAGGTTCGCGTCGTACGCCTCCGCGGCGAGGGTGACCCGTCCGTCGGTGGCGTCCTCGGCGAAGGCCAACCGGTAGCGGGCGGTGACCGTGCGGTTCGGGCAGAGCGTCCCGGGGTCGAGTTGCCGGTCGGTCAACCGGGCCACGTCGCCGTCGGTCTGGATCTCCAGCGGGAAGTCGCCGGTCTCCTCCACCCGGTCCATCTTCACCTGGTCGAGTCGGATGCCCTGCACGCTGAGCACCATCGACCAGCGCACCTTCACGCATCCACCGCGCCGGTCCGTCCGGGAGACCACCGCCGAGACCGTGCGCACCTGGTCGCCGGCGGTGAACCGGGCCGGCAGCCCACTCAGCTCGGTGGTGAACGCCGCCTGCGCCGGAGCGGCGAGCACCAGCTCCACGCCGCTCAGACAGGCCAGCACCACCCCGAGCCTCAGCGCGTACCGCCACACCGTCACCACCGCCGTCCTCCGTTCGGTCGTCCCCACCCCGCAACGCTAGGAGCGCGGCCTCGACCCGACCAGACGGGTGTGTTCGCACCGGGCGGCAAGCGCGGGGCGGGTTTTCACCAACGGTGGTGAACCGGTCACTCCTCCCCCGCGACACGCCGGCCGCCGGGCCGCTGGGACAATTTCCAGGTGTCCGAACTCTCCAGCACGTTCGTCCGGCTGCACGCCCGGCTCACCCCGGTCGCCTTCGTCCCGGAGGTGCGGCTGCACCAGGCGGACGAGCCGATCGGGCTGTGGGAGCTGACCGAGGGCGAGTTCAGCAGCGACCGGCCGCCGCCGTTCTGGGCCTTCGCCTGGGCCGGCGGTCAGGCCCTCGCCCGCTACGTCACCGACCATCCGGAGCTGGTCGCCGGCCGCCGGGTGCTCGACCTCGCCTCCGGCTCCGGGCTGGTGGCCATCGCCGCCGCCCGCGCCGGCGCGGCGTCCGTGCGGGCCGTCGAGGTGGACGAACTGGCCGTCGCGGCGGTCGCGCTCAACGCCGAGGCCAACGGGGTACGCGTCGACGCCGAGTTCGGCGACATCCTCGACGGCGACGCCGGGGACGCCGAGGTGGTGCTCGCCGGGGACGCCTTCTACAGCGAGGCGATGGCCCGCCGGATGCTGCGGTTCCTGCTCCGCGCCGCCCGGGCCGGAGCCCTGGTGCTCGTCGGGGACCCCGGTCGGGCGTTCCTGCCCCGGGACCGCTTCGACGAGCTGGCGCACTACGACGTGCCGGTGCCGGAGGCCCTGGAGAGCGTCCGGGTGAAGCGCACCACCGTCTGGCAGTTGCGGGCCGGCCTGCCGGGAGCTGCCGGCTAGCGTGTCGACGTGCTGTTCCGGAGCTGGGTGTCCCCGGTCGGGGCACCCTGGCCGGACGTGGCCACGGTGGCCGACCACGTCGGCGTACGCCATCTGGTGGTCACCCGCCACGCGCTGGTCCGCCAGGTCCTCGCCGACCCGGTGACCTACCGGCCGGACAACGCGCTGGACGCGGTGACCCCGATGCCGGTGACGGCGCTGCGGGTGCTCGCCGGGCACCGGTTCCGGCTGCCGCCGACCCTGGCCAACAACTCCGGCGCCAGCCACCCGGCCATCCGGTCGATCGTGGCCGACGCGCTGCACCCGGCTCGGGTCGCCGCCCAGCGTCCCTGGCTCACCGCGCTGGTCCGGGACCGGGTGGCCCGGCTGAGCGCCACGCTCGACGCCGGCGCACCGGTCGACCTCTACGCGGAACTCGCCGCCGATCTGCCGCTGCTGGTGCTGGCCCGACTGGTCGAGCTGCCGGACGCGCCGGTCGACGCGGTCAAGAAATTCGCCCGGGCCGCGCTGGAGCTGTTCTGGGCGCCGCTGGACGCCGACCGGCAGGTGGCGCTCGCCGCCGAGGTGGGCCGGTTCCACGGTGTGCTGCGCGACTTCGCGGCCACCGGCGGAGGGTTGGCCGCCGAGCTTCGCGCGGCCGGGCACGCACCGGATGTCGTGGTCGGCGCGCTCTTCTTCCTGCTCGTCGCCGGTCAGGAGACGACCTCGCAGTTCCTCACCCTGCTGCTGCACCGGCTGGCCGGTGAACCCGCGGTACGGGCCGGGCTCCGCACCGGCGAGGTCGCGGTGGCCGACGTGGTCGAGGAGGGGCTGCGGCTGGAACCACCGATCGTCACCTGGCGTCGGGTGGCGGCGGCGGACAGCACGCTGGGCGGGACCGAGGTGGCGGCGGGCACCAGCCTCGTCCTCTGGCTGGCCCGCGCCGGCCGGGACCCGGCGGTCGTCGAGTCGCCGGACGAGTTCCGCCCGGGCCAGCGGGGATCGCGCCGGCACCTGGCGTTCGGGGCGGGCGCGCACCGCTGCGTCGGCGACGTGCTGGCCCGGATGGAGGCGGCCGTGGTGGTGGCCGAGGCCGGGCCGCTGCTCGACGGGGCGACCGTGGTCCGCCCGCCGTGGTGTCCGGACAACCTCACCTTCCGGATGCCCGACGCCTTCGTCGTCCAGCGCTCTCCGGGAGCACACCGCCTGACCGGATCCTGACATCACCTCGGTAAGTTTCCGGGCGTGTCAGCCACCCCTGCTCGTCGGATCCGTGTCGTCGTCGCGACTCTGGCCCTGCTGGCGCTGAGTGCCTGCGCAGTCAGCGCCGGCCACACGGCCCACGCCCGGCAGATCGCCGCGGGCCAGCCGATCCCGTCCACCCCGCCCCCGACACCGTCGGCCTCGCCGTCCCCGACGGCGACGCCCGCGCCCGGGAGCTTGGAGTGGTACGTGTCCCAGGTGCCGACCTTTCCCGGGGCGCCACCACCGCAACCGGTGCTGTTGCCCGCGACCGGTGCGGCCGCGTTCTGGCACCGCCTGCCGACCGACCAGAAGGTCGCCTTCATCACCATCGACGACGGTGGCCTGGCCCGTCCGCCCGCGGTGGCCGAGTTCGTCTGGCGGGCCCACATCCCGGTCACGATGTTCCTGAACTCACCGGCGGCCGAGGAGCACGACGTCTACTTCCGGCAGATCCAGGTGGCGGGCGGGGTCGTCGAGAACCACACCATCAACCACACCTCACTCGCCGGCCGCTCGTACGGCTACCAGAAGCAGCAGATCTGCGGTGCGGCGGACAAGCTGGAGGCGCTGTTCGGCAAGCGGCCGACGCTGTTCCGCCCACCGTTCGGTGAACATGACTCCACCACGTTGCAGGCCGCGCACGACTGCGGCGCGAAGGCGGTCCTCCACTGGACCGAGACGGTCCACGAGGGGAAGGTTCGTTACCAGACCCCCGAGAAGGTGGTGCGTCCTGGCGACGTCCTGCTCATGCACTTCCGGCCGGCACTGATGGACGACCTGCTCGCGGCGTTGAAGGCGATCCACCGGGCAGGGCTCACCCCGGCCCTCCTCACCGACTACATCCAGTGACCGCGCCGCCGCCGACCTGACGAAAGTCAGGGGCGGGTGGTGCCGTTCGGGCGCGGTGCGGGGGCGGCCGGCGCGCCTAGCGTCATCGCATGATCACTTTACGTGGGTTGACGAAACGGTTCGGGGCGACTGTCGCGGTCGACGCGTTGACCGTCGACGTCGCGCCCGGCCGGGTCACCGGCTTCCTCGGCCCGAACGGCGCCGGCAAGTCCACCACCATGCGCATGATCCTCGGCCTGGACCGTCCCACCGCCGGGCAGGCGTTGATCGGCGGCCGGGCGTACCGGGAGCTGCGGCGGCCGCTGCACGAGGTCGGCGCGCTACTCGACGCCCGCGCCATCCACCCCGCCCGGGCCGGTCGGGCGCACCTGCTGGCCATGGCCCGCAGCAACGGCATCCCGGCTCGCCGCGTGGACGAGGTGCTCGACACCGTCGGGCTGGACGGGCGCGCCGCCGCCAAGCCGGGCCGGACCCTCTCCCTCGGCATGGGCCAGCGGCTCGGTATCGCCGGCGCGCTGCTCGGCGACCCGCCGGTGCTGATGTTCGACGAGCCGGTCAACGGCCTCGACCCGGACGGGGTGCGCTGGGTGCGGCAGTTGATGCGCTCGCTCGCCGACCAGGGGCGGACCGTCTTCGTCTCCAGTCACCTGATGAGCGAGATGCAGCTCACCGCCGACCAGCTCGTGGTGATCGGCCGGGGACGGCTGCTCGCCGACGCGCCGATCGACGACGTGATCGCCGGCAGCGCCGTCGCCGTCCGGGTCCGCAGTCCGCACCCGGACGGGCTGGCCACCCTCGCCGCGCGCCTCGCCGCCACCGGCGCCACCGTCGAACCGGCCGGCCCCGACGAGCTGACCGTCACCGGGACCACCGTCGACCGGGTCGGTGACCTGGCGTACGAGCTGGGGGTGCGGTTGCACGAGCTGAGCCCGCACGGCGCGTCGCTGGAGCAGGCGTTCATGGAGTTGACCGCCGACAGCGTCGAGTACGCCGGCGGCCCGACCGGAAGCGGAGCACGATGAGCACGAGCACCCTCCCCGACACCCGTCCCGCCCCGGCCGCCTTCCGCGGCGCGGTGGCCGCCGAGTGGACCAAACTGTTCTCGGTGCGGACCACGTGGTGGACGGCGCTGGCCGGGCTGCTGCTGATGGCCGCGAGCGCCGGGCAGCTCGCCATCTACGCCGCCAACGACAACACCAACGACGACCCGACCGACGACCGGGGCATCGTCGCCGTCGGCAGCGTGCTGATCGACTCGGTCGAGCTGACCCAGTACGCGGTGCTGGCGTTGGGCCTGCTCGCGATCACCGCCGAGTTCACCAGCGGCACCATCCGGACCACCCTGCAGTGCACCCCGTCCCGCGGTCGGGTGCTGCTCGCCAAGGCCGTGGTCGCCGGCACGGTCACCTTCGCCCTCGGGCTGCTGCTCGGCGGCGTCGGCGCGCTCATCGCCCGACCGGTGCTCGGCGAGTGGGGCCGCGCGCCGGCCGGCGACACGATCGCCGACATCGTGGCGGTCGCGACCTACCTGGCGCTGGTCAGCGTGCTCGCGCTGGGCCTCGGCGCGGCCCTGCGCAGCGCGGTGCTCACCCTCACCGTGCTCTTCGCCACCCTGATGATCGTGCCGCTGTCACTCCAGGAGCCGGACATCGCCGTGCTGAACCGGATCGCCGACGTGTTCCCCGGCGTGGCCGGTACGCACTTCCTGGCCGGCGACACCGAGCCGTACCCGGGCGCGGTCGGGCTGCTGCTCCTCGCCGGATGGGCCGGCGCGGCGCTGCTGCTGGGCCGGGCCGCGCTGCGCCGCCGCGACGCCTGAGTGCCGAGCGGGGGCTTCCGGGCCCCCGCTCAGCCGTCGACCAGCCCCGCCTCGTACGCGAGGATCGCCGCCTGCACCCGGTTACGGACGTCCAGCCGGGTGAAGATGCTGGTCAGGTAGCTCTTCACGGTGCCCTCCACCAGGTGCAGGCGGCGGGCGATCTCCGCGTTGGACAACCCCGCCCCGACCAGGGCCAGCACCTCCCGTTCCCGCTCGGTCAGCCCGGCCGTCCGGTCCCGCGCGGCGGGCCGACGGGCCAACCGCCCGGCGTCCAGCTCGATCACGCGGCGGGCCACCCGCGGCGACAGGTACGCCCCGCCCTCGGCCACCGCGTGCACCCCGGCGATCAGCTCGCGGGGGTCGCCGGCCTTGAGGAGGAAGCCACTGGCACCGTGCCCGAGCGCCCGGGCCACGTGATCGTCCTCGCCGAAGGTGGTCAGCATGAGCGTGGCGGTGTCCGGCGCCACCCGGCGGATCTCGGCCGCCGCGGCCAACCCGTCCAGCCGCGGCATCCGGATGTCCAGCAGCGCCACCCGGGGCCGGTGCGCGCGGACCAGTTCCACCGCCGCCCGCCCGTCACCGGCCTCGGCGACCACCTCGATGCCCGGGTCGGCGGCGAGAATGGCGCGGACGCCGGCCCGGATCATCGCCTCGTCGTCGGCGAGGACCACCCGAACCGGCGTGGCGGTGAAAGTCTCGACGGTCATCCTGCGATCCGCTCCTTGCTGACCAACCGGCCATCGGTGAAACAGAGCCGCCAGGTCGGCTCGGCGAGGGGGAAGTTGCCGTCCGTGTACCACTCGCAGCCGGCCTCCTCCGCACCGACCGGCGGGGGAAGCGTCCGACGGGGCAACCCGGCCAGGTCGGTACGCGCCGTGCCGGGCCGCATCCGGTCGAACGACGACTCGTCCAGCACCGTTCCGGCCGTGGCGAACGAGTAGTAGACCAGCGACAGGGCCAACGCCAGCCCGGCCGGGGCGGCGAGCGCGGTCAGCAGGCTGCGTCGTACCCGGCGGCGGGCCTCGAGCAGCCGCCGCTCGGCGTCGACCGGCTGCTCCGCGCCACCACCGTCGACCGGACCACCGTCGGTCACCGCACCGGGCCCGTCCACCGCCGCCGACCACTGCTCGGCGGGAACGACGCCGGCCGGGTCGGCGGACAACGGCAGCCGGGCCCGTACCGCGAAGCCACCGTCCGGGCGGGGGCCGGTGTCCAGGACCCCACCGGCCAGCCGTACGCGCTCAGCGAGAGCGAGCAGGCCGCTGCCGGAGGACGGCGGGCTGGGCAGCGGACCGGCCGGTGGTGGCCCGTTCCGCACCCGCACCTCGACCTCGTCCCCGAAGGGGGCGAGCGTGACGGTGACCGGGGCGCCCGGCGCGTACCGGGCCGCGTTGGTGAGCGCCTCCCGGACCACCCCGTGCGCGGCCGGGCCGGTGATCCCGGGCAGCTCGACGGCCCCGTCCGGAGCGTCCAACCGCACCGCCATCCCGGCCTCCCGAGCCCCGTCCACCAGATCGGCGATGGTCTCGCCGGCCGGTCGGAGTCCCGCCGGCCCGCCCTCCTCCCGGAGCACCCCGATGATGCCGTGCAGCCGTTCCGTGGCGGCCGCGACGCTGGTTCGCAGCTCCCCCACCGCCGCCCGGTGCCGGGGGTCGAGGTCGTCGGCGAGCTCCAACGCGGCGGCGCGCAGCGCGATCAGGCTCAGGTCGTGGCCGAGTGAGTCGTGCATCTCCTCGGCGATCCGGGCGCGCTCGCGCAACCGGATCCGCTCGGCGGCACCGCGCCGCTCCCGCGCCAGCGCGTCGGCGTGCCGGCCGCCCGCGTCGGCCAACTCCTGCTGCTGCCGGCGGTACCGGCCGACCAGCCACGGGAACACACCGGCGAACAGCAGCACCGAGGCCAACAGGAACCAGGTGCCCGCTCCAGTACCGAGCAACCCCAGGTTCAGCACCGTGCCACCGACCGCGATCACACCGAACAGCACGGCCGCCGGAGCCGCCGAGGCGCTGCGCCGTCCGGTCAGATAACTGAACACCGGGATGGCGAACACGAAGTTGCCGTCGACCAGTGACCCGAGCACCACCAGCAGCAGGCCGACCAGCGGCCGACGCCGACCCAGCGCCACCGCCACGGCCAGCACCGTCAGCCCACCGACCAGCAACTCCAGGTTGTGCCGCGGATGCGGCGGGGTCAGCCTGGCGTACCCGATCGGGGCGGCGAGCACCGCCCAGAGCAACGCGTCCGACAGACCCCGCCGCCGCGCCGGCCCATCCGCCCGCCACCTCGCCATCCTCACGGCGGTCAGGCTACCCACGCCCGACCTGCGCGGACACTGACGAAAGTCAGGTGTTCAGCCGCTCTCCTCGGCCCAGGCACGCCAGTCGTCGAGCACGCCGTGCAGGGACGGGGTCAGCCACCCCGGCGCGGAGCGCCGGAACACACCCGGATCCATCGCCCCGGCACCGGCGGGCACCGCGCCGAGCAGGTTCGGCACCAGGTCGGTGAGATTGGTCCAGTGCACCAGCTCCGGCGTGGTCGGCCAGGCGCCGATGACCACACCGGCCGGCACGGCCCGGCGGTCCAGCGCCTCCAGGGTCAACGCGGTGTGATTGAGGGTGCCCAGCCCGGCACGGGCGACCACCACGGCGGGCGCGCCGAGCGACACCGCCAGGTCCGCCATCGTCCACGGCTCACCGGACGGACGCAGCCCCATCGGAACCAGCAGCCCACCGGCCCCCTCGACCAGCACCAGATCGTGCTTGTCGGTCTCGTCACGGACCGCGTCCACGGCGGTGTACAGCTCCAGCGGCGGCAGCTCGGCGACCCGGGCGGCAGCCAGCGGGGCGAGCGGGTCCGGATAGCTGGCCAGGGTGCGGCCGGTGAGCGGGGCGGCCAGCCGGTTCACCGCCTCCACGTCCCCGGGTTCACCGCCGGCCGTACCGGTCTGGCCCGGTTTGACCACGGCCACCCGCAGGCCGGCGGCCTGCGCGGCGGCGGTGATCGCCGCGGTCACCACGGTCTTGCCGACCTCGGTGTCGGTGCCGGTGACCAGCACCACCCCCTGCCACGCGCTCACGGGGTGACCTTTGCTCGCGACTGCGGGGCTCGCAACACCGGCTCACTCCTCGCGCTCACGGGACCAGCTCAGTTCGCGACTGCGGGGCTCGCAACACCGGCTCACTCCTCGCGCTCACGGGGCGGTCTCGACGATGACGTCCAGCGCCCGCTCGAAGGCCGGCCGGGACACCCCGGCACTGACCGTGAGCCGTAGCCGGGAACGGTTGTCCGGCGTGGACGGCGGCCGGAAGCACCCCACCGCGACACCCCGGTCCCGGCAGTCGGCGGCCCAGGTCGTCGCCGCCTCCGGCCCGGGAGCGGTCACCGAGATCACGGCCGCGTCCGGCGCGGAAACGGTCAACCCCGCCGCACGCAGCCGGTCGACCGCCAGCGCCACCCGCTCGGCCAGCTCGGCCCGCAGGTCGTCACCGCCCCGGGCCAGCCGCAGCGCGGCGTGCACACCCGCGGCAACCGCCGGCGGCAACGCGGTGTCGAAGATGAACGTACGGCCCGTCTCGACCAGGTGCCGGACGAACTCGGCCGGGCCGGCGACCACCCCGCCCGCGCCACCGAGCGCCTTGGACAGGGTCGCGGTGACCACCACGTCCGGTTCCCCGGCGAGCCCGGCGGCGGCGACCGCCCCGGCGCCGGCCGGACCGGTCACGCCGAGCGCGTGCGCGTCGTCGACCAGCAGCAGCGCCCCGTAGCGGCGGGCCACCGCGTGCAGCTGGGCCAGCGGGGCGAGATCGCCGTCGACGGAGAAGACCGACTCGGTGACCACCACCGCCGGTCGGCCCGGGGCCACCGCGAGCGCGGCGGCCACCGCCGTCACGTCGGCGTGGGCGGTGACCACGGTCTCCGCGCCGGAGATCCGGCAGCCGTCGATCAGGGACGCGTGGTTGTGCGCGTCCGAGACGAGCAGCGTGCGGGGTTGGACGAGGGCACGCAACGCACCCAGGTTCGCCAGGTAGCCGGAGGAGAAGACGAGCGAGCGGTCGGTGCCCAGCCACTGCGCCAGCTCGTCCTCCAGCGCCTGGTGCGCGTCGGTGGAGCCGCGGACGAGGCGCGACCCGGTGGCCCCCAGCCCGTACGCGGACAGCGCCGCCGCGGCGGCGCCGATGACCTCCGGGTGGGTGGCCAGACCCAGGTAGTCGTTGCCGGCCAGATCGGTCATGCCGTCGGCGGCCGGACGCGGGTGCAGCCGCCGGGTCAGCCCGGCCTTCGCCCGCAACTGCGCACGGCGGTCGAGCGCCGCCAGCCAGTCCGCCACCGTCACCCCTTCGCCGCCGTCCGCGCCGGTCACGCCGACTCCCGCCGGGCGAAATTACCACCCGCCACCACCGGCCCGACGGATCCACTCGGTACGCGAGGTCGACCTGAACCGAACTCCAGCTTCACGGCTGGTCCGTTACGACGACCGCTGCCACCGCCGGAGCCCGACCACACCGGCCGCCCCGCTCCACCGGACGGCGGCCCGTTCCCGCTGATCGGGAGGCCTTGTAGGGTACGAGCCATGCCAGAGATCCTCGACCAGGCCCGGACGCAGGTCCTGGGTGACGGTGTCGGCCTCGATGAGGCCGGCGTCCTCGCCGTGCTGAACCTGCCCGACGAGCACCTGCCCGCCGCCCTCCAGCTCGCACACGACGTGCGGATGCGGTGGTGTGGTCCGGAGGTCGAGGTCGAGGGGATCGTCTCGCTGAAGACGGGCGGTTGCCCGGAGGACTGTCACTTCTGCTCGCAGTCCGGCCTGTTCACGTCCCCGGTGCGCTCGGTCTGGCTGGACATCCCGTCCCTGGTCGAGGCGGCGAAGCAGACCGCGAAGACCGGGGCCACCGAGTTCTGCATCGTGGCCGCCGTCCGCGGCCCGGACGCCCGGCTGATGAAGCAGATGCGTGAGGGCGTCGCCGCCATCAAGGCCGAGGTCGACATCCAGGTCGCGGCGTCGCTGGGCATGCTCTCGCAGGAGCAGGTCGACGACCTGGTCGACATGGGCGTGCACCGCTACAACCACAACCTGGAGACCTGCCGGTCGTACTTCCCCAACGTGGTCACCACGCACTCCTGGGAGGAGCGCTGGGAGACGCTGCGGATGGTCCGCGACTCCGGCATGGAGGTGTGCTGCGGTGGCATCCTCGGCCTCGGCGAGACCGTCGAGCAGCGGGCGGAGTTCGCCGCGCAGCTCGCCGAGCTGAACCCGCACGAGGTGCCACTGAACTTCCTCAACCCCCGCCCCGGTACCCCGCTGGGTGACCGCCCGGTGGTGGAGGGCAAGGACGCGCTGCGGGCCATCGCCGCGTTCCGGCTGGCCATGCCGCGCACCATCCTGCGGTACGCGGGCGGCCGGGAGATCACCCTCGGTGACCTGGGCACCCGCGATGGTCTGCTCGGCGGCATCAACGCGGTGATCGTCGGCAACTACCTGACCACGTTGGGTCGGCCGGCGACCGCCGACCTGGACCTGCTCGACGAGCTGAAGATGCCGGTCAAGGCCCTCTCCGCCACGCTGTGACGGCCATGACGACGACGGAGCTGTGGTGCGACCGGTGCGGCGACCCGGCGCCGGCCGGCGCCGCCCACCCGGGCTGCGCGTCGGCCCGCGAGCTGGAGCCGCCCCGGTACTGCCACCGCTGCCGCCGTCGGATGAAGGTGCAGGTGCTGCCGGTCGGCTGGTCGGCGGTCTGCGTCGAGCACGGCGAGATCCGGGGCTGAGCCGATGCTGCGAGGGCGGGCGGTGACCCTGCGACCGGCGACGGTCGCGGACGTGCCGGCCCTCGCGGCGATCCGGGCCCATCCGGAGGTACGCCGGTGGTGGCGGGGCGGCGACGACCTGGCCGATTCCGTTCGCGCCGACCTGGCCGACGACGAGCTGACCCTGTACGCCATCGAGCACGACGGCCGGGTGATCGGCGCGATCCAGTTCTACACCGAGCCGGACCCGGACTACCGGCACGCCAGCCTGGACATCTTCCTCGACCCGGCGGTACGCGGCGCCGGGCTCGGTGTGGACGCCATCCGCACCCTGGCCCGGCACCTCATCGAGGAGTACGGCCACCACCGGTTCACCATCGACCCGGCGGCGGCGAACAGCGCCGCCATCCGCGCGTACGCCAAGGTTGGTTTCCGGCCGGTGGGGGTGCTGCGCCGCTATGAGCGCGGCGCGGACGGCCGCTGGCACGACGGCCTGTTGATGGACCTGCTCGCCGACGACCTCGTGGACTGAGCCGTCCCGCGTCGGCCGGACGCCTCAACCGTCCCAGCACAGGTGCCCGTCGGGGAGCCGGCGGGCGCCCTCGGCCGCGCGGTGCGGGCTGAGCCGTCCGTCCGGCATCAGGTGCGCGACGGGCGTGCCGCGACCCAGCACCGCGACGTCGGCGACGAGCCGGCGGTGGCAGCGCCACCAGAGGCTCTCGCTGCACATGACCGCGGTGGTCCGCCGGGCCGCGTCGGCCAGCACCTCGGTCAGCGCCGCGTCGAACTCGGACGTGCGGGTGTACGCGGCGTACGCCCGGAATGCCGCGACCGTCCACCAGGTGTCCGGCTCCGGCTCGCCGGCCGGGACGTGCCGGCGGCCACCGAGCCGCGGCTCCCAGCGGTAGTCGATCCCGTACTCGGGCAGCCACCGCTCAAGTTCCTCCCGCCGGACGTCCGGGTTGGTGCGGCTGGCGGGGTACCTCCGCACGTCCACCACCAGGGCCACCCCGGCCCCGGTCAGCAACTCCCCCAGCCGCACCCGGTCGGCTGTCCCGTGCCCGACGGTCAGCAATTCCCGCACCACGCTGGCTTGCCCCGAATCACGCCGGGTTATCCCTCGCCGCGCGGCTCCAGATCTTGGACAGTTACCGTTCCGCCCGAACGGTAACTGTCCAAGATCTGGTCGCAGGATGGTCGCGCGGCGGCCAGACTCCCGGGAATGCTGCCCGCCGACGACGCCGCCGAGCTCGACTGGCTCGCTTTCGAGCAGTCGGGCGTCCTCACCACCGCGCAGGCCACCGGCCTGTTCAGCGAGGGCATGGTGCGCGGCCGGATCCGCTCGGGTCGCTGGCGGTCGATCTGCCGGGGGATCCTCCTCACCGGCAACGGTCGACTCACCCGCGACCAGCAGCTCTGGGTGGCGGTGCTGACCGTCGGTCCGGGCGCGGTGCTGGCCGGTGTCACCGCCGCCACCGAGGCCGGGGTACGCGGACTGCGGCGAGATCCTTTGCACGTGCTGGTGCCGGCCGCCCGCCGGGCCGCGCGGACGACCCTGCGACGGCTGCCGATCGACATGCCCGCGGTCCGGGTGCACCGGGCGTCGATCCTGCCGCCGACGCACGTCCAGCGGGCCCGGCCGCCGCGCACCACGACGGCGCGGGCGCTGGTGGACGCGGCGGGCTGGGCGAACGGCGTGGACGAGGCACAGTCGCTGCTGGCGGCCGGCTGTCAGCAGCGGCGGGTGCTGCCCGAGGAGCTGGGCGAGGTGCTCGACGTCCTGCCCCGGGCACCCCGCCGGCAGCTGATCCGGCAGACCGTCAGCGACATCGCGGGCGGCGCGCAGGCGCTCTCCGAGATCGACTTCGTGCGGCTCTGCCGCCGGCACCGGCTGCCCGTTCCGAACCTGCAGGAACACCGGGTCGACGCGGCGGGCCGGATCCGCTGGCTGGACGCGTACTGGCGGGAGTGGCGGGTGCAGGCGGAGATCGACGGCGCGCACCACATGGACGTCCGGCAGTGGGCGGCCGACATGCGCCGGCAGAACGATGTCTGGACCAGCGGCGACCGGATCCTGCGGTTTCCGGCGTGGCTGGTCCGCGCCCGTCCCGACGAGGTGGCCGAGGCGATCCGCCGCGCCCTCATGGCAGCCGGCTGGACCCCGGCACCGCCCCGGAGCGCGGTTCCGCGCGGCTGATCTTGGACAGTTACCGTTCCGCGCGAACGGCAACTGTCCAAGATCTCGACGCGGCGGGCGTCAGCCGAGGGCGCAGGCGACCCCGTTGACGGTGAAGGCCGTCGGTCGCGGGTTGCTGCCGGTGTGCGTGCCGTTGAAACCGAAGCTCACCGACGCCCCCGGCGCCAGGGTGCCGTTGTAGGAGAGGCCGGTCGCGGTCACCGCCGTGCCGGCCTGGGTGACCGTCGCCGACCAGCCCTGGCTGACGGTCTGCCCGCCGGGGAAGCTGAACCGCAGCGTCCAGCCGTTGATCGCGGTGGTACCGGTGTTCGTGATCGTCACGGCGGCGGTGAAGCCGGTGCTCCAGTCGTTGGTGGCGTACCCCACCGTGCAGGCGCCGGTGACCGGCGGGGGCGCGGTGGTCACCGTGACCGGCGCGGACGCCGCGGAGGTGTTGCCGGCCGCGTCCACGGCCACCACGTGGAACTGGTACGCCGTCGAGGCGGTCAGCCCGGACACCGCCAGCGTGGCGCCGGTCGACGAACCGACGAGGGGGTCGGTGGCGCCGGCCTCCCGGTGGACCCGGTACCCGGTGACGCCGACGTTGTCGGTCGACGCCGCCCAGCTCAGGGTGAGCCCGGTGGCGGTGACCGCCGAGGCGACCGGGGTGCCGGGCGGGCTGGGCGCGGTGGTGTCCGGCACGACCGGCCCCGGTTCGTCGCCCCAGACGCGGGTGGCGCCGGAGTAGAGCGGCACCTTCCGGTTCGGCCCGGCGGTCGCCTGGTACGACGGGTCGTTGGTCGGGTCCCAGGTGCCGCCCTCCGGCACTCCGATCTTGAACTGGACCTCCATCCGGTGCTGGGACTGTCCGGCCGGGGCGATGGTGTGCCCGGTGCAGTCCACCTCGACGTACCAGATGTCGCCGCTGAGCTGCCGCGCCGTGGTCGGGGACGGGCAGCCCTGGGTGTAGCCGGCGGTGACCTGCACTCCGCCGGTGCCGTCGGGCCGGAAGTAGTACCGGAAACGGCCGTCGGTCAGCGCGCGGGCCGGGAACGCCGACTTGTTGTAGATCATCACCTTGAGCCCGGTGGCCCTCGGCTCGGCCTGCATCACCGTGGTCTCCACGGTCAGCTCGTCGAGGTCCGGCGTCTCGGCGACCGGGAAGTTGGCCAGCGGTGTGCCGCCGTACTCGGAGGTGAGCCGGACCAGGGCGGAGGTGAAGCCGGCGTTGTAGTCGGTGGCCACCTCGTTCATCACGTAGTCCGACCGACTGTCGGTGTACGCGTCGTTGGCCGCGGACGGCCCGCCGACCAGCGCGCCGTAGAGGGTGTGCCGGGTCTCGACGGGCACGGTCTGGCTGTCCCACCAGGAGCCGTGCGCGGTGCGGTGGTGCGGGTTCCGCGGTGCGTTGGCGCCGAAGCCGATGACGTAGCTGGAGTTGCGCGGGTTGTCGCCCAGCGCGTAGTTGATCTGCCGGACGGCGAAGTCGTGGTAGCGCGCCTTACGCGTCGTGTCGGTGGTCCTGTCGCTGTAGACCAGCGCGGCGAACGAGGTGTTGGCGGCGTAGCGCAGGGCGCCCCAGGAGTCGAGCACCGCCATCCCGCCCGGCGAGTACGGCACCCGCTGCCCGTCCACTCCGACGGTCCAGTAGTCCAGCCAGCGGTTGGCGTCGTCGACGTACTTCTGCTTGCCGGTCAGGTTGGCCAGCAGCACGTACGCGCCGAACTGCTTGTTGTCCCAGGCGATGGTCCACTTGTAGGAGCGGGTGGTGGACTGGTTCTCGGTGCCCAGCTTGTCGTACTCGCTCTCGGCCTTGGCCAGGTAGCTGGCCTCGCCGGTGGCCCGGTGCAGCCAGATCGCGGCCCAGACCAGCTCGTCCTGCCAGCCGCTCCAGGAGCGGTAGAAGCTGGTCGCGTCGGTGATGCACTCGTGGTAGGACTTCCGCACCGTGTCGGCGAACGTATAGAGCTGCCGGGCGTGCCCGAGCAACCGGTCGGCGTAGGCCGCGTCGGTGGGCCGGAACACCATCGAGGAGGCGGCCATCGCGGCCGCCGTCTCCCCCGCCAGGTCCGCGCCGCCACAGCTCGCATCGATCTTGTACGCGGGCCGCGCCATCGGCAGCACCTCGGCCGGGCCCCACCACTTGTGGTCGTCGTCGCCCTTGCCGACCTGTCCGTACAGGACGTTGGCCGACGGGTGCGCCCTGATGAAGTAGTCGTTGACGAAGCGCAGGTTGTTGAGCAGGTGCGGCAACTGCCCGGAGGCGGTGTAGCCGCTGCGGTACTCGACCGCGCCCCAGGCGAGCATGGTGGCGCTGAACGCCATCGGGAAGCCGAACTTGACGTGGTCGCCGGCGTCGTACCAGCCGCCGGTGAGGTCCAGGCCCGCGTCGGCGCCGTCGGTGAGCGCGCTGTCGCCGCGCCAGGAGACGCGGTTCCAGTCGGGCAGCCGGCCGGACTGCTGCGCCTCGTAGAAGAGCAGCGACTTCTGCAGCGCCTCGGCGTAGTTGAAGGCCGCCGGCGCGGCGGAGGCGGGCCCGGCCGCGGGTGCGGTGACGGCGACGGCGAGGCCGGTGAGCAGGGCGATGCCGGCGGCCACCAGCCGCCGGGGCCAGGGCTGGTCGATGACCGCTGACCGGCCGGGGAACGGCCGGGTGGGTTGGCGCATGACGGGCTCCTGTCGGTGGCGTCGCCGACGACCGTGTCGGCGCGGGACGGCGTCGGACGGCACGACCACCGGCGGCAGCGGGGGTGGCGGAGTGACCACAGGCTATGGAAGCGCTCCCATGGATAAGCGACAATGTAATGTGGACGGCGGAGATTGGGAAGACCAGACGGGCGCAGGCGGCGTCGCGACGACCGTACGCGTTACAGCGACACGCGGTTGCGGCCCGGAAAAGTGGCCCCGAATCCACATCCTGTCCGGCACGTCGTCGCAGCTCAAGCCGATTGACCGATGCCATTCGAGGGTCCCACTAATGGGATCATGTGCCGTCCCCTCGGCCATTCTCGGAGGAATCCTCATGCCACTGCGTCGGCGCCTGGCGCGCGCGGCCGTCTGCACGGCCGCCGCCACGGCCGGTCTCGTCATCGCCACCCCGGCGTTCGCGTCGACCAACGTCACCCATCCCGTCCTGCGGCAGGACGGCGAGCACATCGGGGCGACGGACAACGACTTCAACCAGGGCTTCGGCACGTGCGCGGCCGGCCAGCAGACCGGCCAGGACATCTGGGTGTTCATCTGGCCCGGCAACGGCGTCGACAGCGTCGACGCCGTGCGGATCGGTTGGGACACCGACAACAACGGCACCGCCGACACCTACAGGACCCTCGCCGACGGCCACTTCACCACCGACAACGGCGCCAAGAAGGTCTGGTTCGCCACGCCGTCCGGCTGGAAGCTGGAGACCGGCGAGTCCACCATCCACGGACAGGTTCCGCAGAACCTCTTCAACCTGACCCACACCTGCGCGGGCACCGCCACCAGCCAGTCGCCGAGCCCGAGCCCGTCGAACACCGGATCGCCGACGCCGTCGACCTCCGCCTCCCCGTCGGGGTCCACCTCCGCCTCCCCCTCGGCGTCCCCCTCGCCGTCGGGGACCACCTCGCCGTCGGAGTCCACCTCCCCGTCGGAGTCGACCGCCCCGTCGGAGTCGACCGCCCCGTCGGGCTCGGCCTCGCCGTCGGAGGGCACGGGTGGCGGCGGTGACACCGGAGGCGGCCTGCCGCTCACCGGTGTAGCCGTGACCGGCTTCGCGCTGAGCGGCGTCGCCCTCATCGTCGGTGGCGCCCTGCTGCTGCGCCGTCGCCGGGACCGGATCACCTTCACCAGCTGATTCCATCGCACAGCGACCGGCCGTCGGAGGCACTCCGGCGGCCGGTCGCGGTCGTTGCTACGGCGCCCGTACGCGCACGAGTTCACCGTGGACCACGTCTTCCACCGCTGGGCACCATCTGCACCACCGCCGAGGCGACCGCGGCCCAAAGCCGTCGATCCGCCCTCAGGCGTCGATCCGTACTGACGGGTAACTGGTCGACGCCGCCCGGAGCTACATCACATCATCGATGTCCGTTGATTTGATGGACGACGTGTCCGCAGCTCGGGCCGGATGTCTCCGAGCGTCCCGTCGGGTCGTACGAACAGGACACCGTCCAGCCAGACAAACGTACTGTTGCTGACCCGCTACCCGGCGCGGGACAGTACCGATCACCAGCGGTGCCATCGACGCCGCCGCTCCCACGGTCAAACCTGAGGAGAACGCGATGGCACTACGACTCGCCGAAGGCACCGCGTGGTCCGACGTACTCGCCCGCGCGGTGGCCGCCACCCCCGAGGCGTTCGGCGCCGAGGTCGACGGCGTCACCACGCTGCACAACCTGGTCGAGGGCGACTGGCGGGCGGTCGGCCGCCCCGCGCCGTCCCGCACCCCGGTGGACAACACCGTCGTGATCAACCTTCCCCGACTCGACGCCGACACCGCCCGCGCCGCCGTCGCACATGCCGCGAGCGCGCACCGGGCCTGGGCCCAGACTCCGCTCGCCGACCGCAAGGCGCGGGTCATCGAGGCGCTGGACGCGCTCACCGCCCACCGCGACCTGCTCGCGCTGCTGCTGGTCTGGGAGATCGGCAAGCCGTGGCGGCTGGCCTGCGCCGATGTGGACCGGGCGCTGGACGGCGTCCGCTGGTACGCCGCCGAGATCGACCGGATGCTCGCCGAGGGACGCGAGCCGCTGCCCGGCCCGGTCAGCAACATCGCGTCGTGGAACTACCCGATGAGTGTCCTCGTGCACGCCGAACTGGTCCAACTGCTGGCCGGCAACGCGGTCATCGCCAAGACCCCGTCGCAGGGCGGCGCGGTCTGCCTGACCGTCGCGCACGCGCTGATGCGCCGGGCCGGGCTGCCCGCCACGCTGGTCTCCGGCGGCGGCGAGGAGCTGTCCGAGGTGCTGGTCCGGGCACCGGAGATCGGCGCGGTGGCGTTCGTCGGCGGGCGCTCCAACGGGGGCAAGGTGGCCGCCGCGCTGCTCGACAGTGACAAGCGGCACTTCATCGAGCAGGAGGGCCTCAACGCCTGGGGCATCTGGAACTTCTCGCAGTGGGACCTGCTCGCCGCGCACCTCAAGAAGGGCTTCGAGTACGGCAAGCAGCGCTGCACCGCGTACCCCCGGTTCGTCGTGCAGCGTGACCTGGTGGACGAGTTCCTCGACATGTACCTGCCGGTGGTCCGCTCGGTCCGCTTCGGGCATCCCCTCGCGGTCGAGGAGACCTGGCGGGCCGGCGACCCGCTGCCCGAACTTGACTTCGGGCCGCTGATCAGTGCCGCCAAGGCCGAGGAGCTGCACCGCAAGGTCGACGAGGCGGTCCGCGGCGGCGCGGTGCCGCTGCACCGGGGCAAGCTGACCGGCGCGCCGTTCCTGCCCGGGCAGGACACCTCGGCGTACGTGGCACCGTCCGTGCTGCTCGCCCCGCCCGGCCGGTCCCGGCTGATGCACGCCGAGCCGTTCGGGCCGGTCGACACGATCGTCGTGGTGGACACCACCGACGAGTTGCTGGCCGCCATGAACGCCTCCAACGGCGCGCTGGTCGCGTCGCTGGCCTGCGACGACACCGACGAGGCCGGCAAGCTCGCGGTCGACCTCCAGGCGTTCAAGGTGGGCATCAACAAGCCACGCTCACGAGGCGACCGCGACGAGCCGTTCGGCGGGCGGGGCGCCTCCTGGAAGGGCGCGTTCGTCGGCGGTGACCTGCTGGTGCAGGCGGTCACGGTCGGCGGCGACAGCCGGCTCTACGGCAACTTCCCCGACTACAGCAGCTACCCCACCACCTGATCTAGCGGGTGCGGAGGGGCCCCTTGTCGACGCCCGACGCCGGGCAGGGGGCCCCTCTCCACACCGGACCTGCCGGCGTACGGTCGAGAGATGGCGATCATTGAGCAGCTCTCCCTGGGCGTGTCCGACGCCGAGCGGGCGGCGACGTTCTGGGCCGCCGCCCTGGGCTACCGCCGGCGGGCGCCCCGGTTCGAGGGCGACGACTGGATCGTGCTGGAGCCGCCGCCCGGAACACCGGGTATGGCCATGGCGATGGACCTCAGCGAGAGCCCGGTGCCCGAGTTCCCCCGGCTCCACCTGGACCTGGACGCCGGCGAGCGCACCCTCGACGAGGAACTCGACCGGCTGCTCGCCCTCGGAGCCCAGCGGGTGGACTGGCGGCACTACCCCACCGACCCGCACCCGACCGAACCGCCGTACGTGGTGCTCGCCGACCCCGAGGGCAACCGGTTCTGCGTGTCCGGCCACCGCGAGCCCCCGACGCGTTGACGCACCCCTCCCCTTCCTATCCGCCAGGCGTCGAGAAGATGCCCGTCCTCTCAGCGGTGAGCGGAACGGTGAGGCTGAGCAGGGTGCCGTCGCGCTCAGCCGAGCTGGGCCGGTTCAGCCGGCGCAGGGTACGCAGCATCGGGGTGTTCTCCGCCTGGACGTGCAGCACCAGCGCCGCGTACCCGGCCCGGTCGGCGTGCCGGGCCAGTCGGCGCAGCAACGCCGAGCCGAGCCCGCGCCGCTGCCAGTCGTCCCGCACCAGCAGCGCCGCCTCTGCCTCGTCGCCCTCACCCAGCAGGTTCGCCATCGCGACCACCGACTCCGCGCCGTCGTCGTCGGTGGCCGTGGCGATCAGGGTCAGCCCTCGGCTCGGCTCCAGGAGCCGGCGCAACCGGGCCTGCCGCGGCAGCGCCGCCCCGCTCAGGTAGCGCCGCTGCCGGCTGCCCGGCGAGCACCCCTCGTGCAGGTCCAGCACGGCGGACAGGTCGTCCGCGCAGGCCGGTCGGACGGCCAGCTCGGCGCCGTCGGGCAGCACCAGGGTGACCTGTTCGGCCGCTCGGCGCGCCACGGTGGCGGCCAGCTCGACCAGGGCCTGCGCCCGCGCGTACTCCGCCGGGGTGAAGGCGGGCGCGGCCCGGCGCAGCGCGAACGAGCCGCCCGCCGGGTCCGCCAGCAGCATGCTGGCGCCGATGATTCCTCGGTCGACGCTGGTCGACGCGGGCCGCCAGCGGACCGAGTCGGCGCCGAGCAGGGTGCACAGCGCCTCGCCCGTCGCGTCCGGGTCGCGCACCAGCCGGTTGGCCAGAGCGAGCACCCGGGTGGGCTGGTCGGCCAGGCCACGCGCCTCGCTGCGCGCCACCCAGCAGTCCCGGCCCCGACCCCGCTCGACGGCGGCGATCAGCTCGGTCTCGTCGAGCGCGTCCGGCGCGTCGACGAGGAAGTCGTCCACCGCGCCGCGCTCGGTGGGCTGCACCTGCACGGTGAGGATGTTGACCCCACGCAGCGCGAGGCTCGCCGTGAGGACCGACAGGTAACCCGGCCGGTCGTCCACGGTCGCTCGGATCCGCCACAACGTCATGGTTGGCTCCCTTCCCCGCTACGAGCCTCGTCCCCGGCTGTTGCCGCCCGGTTGCTCGCCGGTGACGGCCCGGGAACTCCTCCGGCCACCGCTCAGGGGCCGGCGACCACCGGGGGCGCGCCGACCAGGTCCAGCCGGTCCCCGAGAATCACCGCGCTGGCCCGGACGAGCTGGGTGAGCCGGTCCACCTCGGTGCTGTGGAACGCGGCGGCCGAGAGGGTGTCGCTCTGCTCGCGGGCCACCACCAGCACCAGGCCGGCCCGGCCGAACGGCGCGATCGCGTGGTGGGTGCCGTCGGGGGTGGTCATCGACCGGCCGCGCAGCGGGGTCACCTCCGGCAACCGCAGCGGTACGGGAGCCCGCCAGCTGGCGTGCCCGACGGTCGCCGCACCGGTGCCCGCGGTCCGCGATGCCCAGTCCACCGGCACCACGGCGGCGACGGCCCAGTCCGCCGCCAGCAGCCCGGGTACCGCGTCGACCAGCGTGGCCAGCCCGTCGGCCGGGTTCGCCGCGACCTGGGCCAGCAGCTCCGCGTCCTGACCGGTGGTGGTGGGCGCGCCGATCGCCCGCCACACACCGTCGACCCGTACGCCCGGGATCGCCGCGAGGCCGGCCAGCAGCCGCTCCACTCGGGCCGCGCCCGGCCAGACCACCGTGAAGTCGTCCACCGCGCGCCCGCCGAGCCGCTCCAGGACGACCACCTGCACGATGTCCGCGCCGGACACGCCCAACGTACGGGCGACCTGGCCGAGGGTGCCCGGACGGTCCGGCAGGGTGACCCGAACTCGCAGCAACATGTCTGTCCCTCCGCTCGGCGGGCCGGCGGAGGCCGGCAGGCTGGTCACAGCCTGGGCGTTGGCCATTTCGTCCCTGTTGCAGAGCCATGTCCCGAGGGGAAAATCTGACCTTGACAACGTGAGCGGGCTGCCATCAACTAGTCGAATGACCGATCCGGCCGTCGATGCGCTCCGGCCGGGGGCCCTTCCGGCGTCCCCCGCCGGTCTGGACCTGGACCGGCTCGCCGGCTATCTGGCGGAACACCGCCCCGACCTGGCCACCGGGCCGCTGCGGGCCCAGCTGATCGCGGGCGGCAAGTCCAACCTCACCTACCTGCTGCACCTCGGCGACCGGGAGGTCGTGCTGCGCCGGCCGCCGCTCGGGCACGTGCTGGCGACCGCGCACGACATGGCCCGCGAGTTCCGGGTCATCTCGGCGCTGGCGCCGACCGAGGTGCCGGTGCCGGGCGCCCTGCTGCTCTGCACCGAGCCCGAGGTCATCGGCGCGCCGTTCTACCTGATGGAACGGATGCCCGGCGAGGTGTTCCGCACCCGCGCGCAGACCGACCCGCTGGGCGACGAGCGACGCCGCGCGCTGGCCATGGCGATGATGGACACTCTCGCGGCACTGCACACCGTCGAGCCGGCCGCGGTCGGGCTGGGCGACTTCGGCCGTCCCGAGGGCTACCTGGCCCGGCAGGTCCGCCGGTGGGCCGGGCAGCTCGACCGCTCCCGCAGCCGCCCCCTGCCCGGCATCGACGAACTGCGCGACCTGCTCGCCGCCACCGCGCCGGAGGGCGCGAACGCCGGCCGCGTCGTGCACGGCGACTACCGCCTGGACAACCTCCTCGCCTCGGCCGACCCGGTGGCCGTGCACGCGGTGCTGGACTGGGAGATGGCCACCCTCGGCGACCCCCTCGCCGACCTGGGGCTGCTGCTGACGTACTGGGACGTGCTCGGCGGCAGCGAGACGGCCGCCGGCAACCCGGTGGCCGACGGCCTCGGCCCGCGCGCCGGCTTCCCCACGGGCACCGAGCTGATCGACCGGTACGCCGGGCGCAGCGATGTCGACGTCGGGCCGCTGCACTGGCACGTTGCGCTCGGCTGTTTCAAGCTCGCGGTCATCTGCGAGGGCATCCACTACCGCCACACGCTCGGGCAGACGCTCGGCGAGGGCTTCGACCGGATCGGCGAGATGGTGGCACCGCTGGTCGCGCACGGGCTGACCGCCGCCAGGGAGCGGTGATGGACTTCTCGTACGACGCCCGGACCGAGGAGCTGCGCGACGAGCTGACCCGGTTCCTGACCGACCACGTCTATCCGGCCGAGGCGGTGCACGCCGAGCAGGTGGCCGCCGGCGACCCGTGGTCGCGTACCCCGGTGCTGGCCGAGCTGAAGGCGGAGGCCCGCAAGCGCGGCCTGTGGAACCTCTTCCTGCCCGACCCGCGCTACGGCGCGGGCCTGACCAACCTCCAGTACGCTCCGCTCGCCGAGCTGACCGGGCGCAGCCCGCACCTGGCGCCGGAGGCCGTCAACTGCGCGGCGCCGGACACCGGCAACATGGAGCTGCTGGCCGAGTTCGGCTCGCAGGCGCAGCGGGAGCGCTGGCTGATGCCGCTGCTGGAGGGCGAGATCCGCTCCGCGTTCTGCATGACCGAGCCGGACGTCGCGTCCTCCGACGCCACCAACATCGCCACCCGGATCGTCCGGGACGGCGACGAGTACGTCATCAACGGTCGCAAGTGGTGGTCGTCCGGTGCGATGGACCCGCGGTGCGAGATCTTCATCGTGATGGGCAAGACCGACCCCGGCGCCGACCGGCACCGCCAGCAGAGCATGGTCCTGGTCCCCCGGGACACCCCGGGCGTGACCGTGCGCCGGGGCATGACCGTCTTCGGCTACACCGACGGTTCGCACGGCGGGCACGCCGAGATCGACTTCACCGACGTACGGGTGCCGGCGGAAAATCTGATCGGCGCCGAGGGCACCGGCTTCGCCATCGCCCAGGCCCGGCTGGGCCCCGGCCGGATCCACCACTGCATGCGGCTGATCGGAATGGCCGAGCGGGCGTTGGAGCTGCTCTGCCGCCGGGCCAACGAGCGGATCGCGTTCGGCCGGCCCCTCGCGGAGCAGGGCGTGGTGCGGGAGTGGATCGCCGAGTCGCGGGTGCGCATCGAACAGTCCCGCCTGCTGGTGCTCAAGACGGCCTGGCTGATGGACACCGTCGGCAACAAGGGCGCGCACACCGAGATCCAGGCCATCAAGATCGGCACCCCGGCGATGGCGGAATGGGTGATCGACAAGGCCATCCAGGGGTACGGCGGGGCCGGCGTCAGCCAGGACACGCCGCTGGCCGCCCTGTGGGCGCAGACCCGCACCCTGCGCCTCGCCGACGGCCCCGACGAGGTCCACCGCTCCTCCCTGGCCAAGCGCGAACTCCGCCGCTGGACCCCCACCCCCACCTGACCCCGCGCGCCGCGCATGATCGCGCTCGACGCAGGACGTAGTGCCCAAGGGCACTCCCGACACCACGACAGCCAGGACCGCGCGATCTTGCGCGCTGAGCCTGTTGATCATGAGGTTAGCGGTGCGGCATGCCCGAATTGTTTCCGCTAACCTCATGATCAACCGCGAGGCGGGCCGGGCAGGGGGCCCGGGCC